>JBGSLX010000378.1:0-20821 GCA_041740475.1 Akkermansiaceae bacterium
CAAAATCGCGCGCGCAATCGCGATGCGTTGGCGCTGGCCGCCAGAGAGCTTGGTGCCGCGCGGGCCGACCATCGTGTCGTACCCTTCCGGCAGCGCGGCGATGAACTCGTGAGCATTCGCCTGCTGCGCCGCCTGTTCGAGCTCTGCCTGAGAAGCGCCGGGTTTGCCGTATTCGATATTCTCGCGGATGGAGCCGCCGAAGAGCATCACTTCTTGCGGCACGATGGCGATTTGCTGGCGAATCGCCTCCAGCGACAACTCCGCAGATGGCCGACCATCGAAGGTGATCGCGCCTTTTTCCGGATCGTTGAATCCGAGAATCAGCGAAAATGTCGTGGATTTCCCTGAGCCGGACGGTCCCACCAAGGCGACGCGGCTGCCGGACAGGACCTTGAAATTCAGTTGGTCCAGCACCAGCGCCTCGGGACGCGATGGGTAGCGAAACGAGAGATTTTCAAAGGCCAGAGAGCCACCGAGCTTCGCAGCGCAATCGCCATCGGTGCGCTCTGGCGAGCAATCCAGCAACTCGCGCAAACGATCCGTGGCACCCGCGGTTTGTTGGAATTGCGAGACGATTTCAGGAAACGAGCCGAGCGACGCACCCACGAAGATCGAAAACAGAATGAATGAGGCGAAGTTAGTCCACGTGATTTCGTTCATCGCCAGCATCCGCGCGCCATACCAGACCACGAACGCAATCGTGCCGAACAGCGCGAGAATGATGAACGAGAGGAATCCCGCGCGGTTGATCGCCCCGCGCTTGGTCACCGCGAGGAAACTCTCCAACGCACGCGAGTAGCGCGACTTTTCGAACGCCTCATTGGTGAACGCTTTCACATCGGCGATGCCTTGCACCGTCTCCTCGATCACCGTGCCAGCCTCGGCCAGAGAATCCTGCGCACTTTTAGAAAACCCACGCACTCTGCGTCCGAAAAACGCCACCGCCAACACCACCACCGGCACGCTGGCCAACATGATCAGCGAGAGTTTCCACGAGGAAATGAAGATGAACACCAAGCCGCCGATCAGAATCACCGTCTGCCGAATCGCCTGCGGCACGGTATTGAGCAGGGTGTCCCTGACCACGCCGAGATCGGCCGAAACGCGGTTGCTCAGGGCACCAGCTCGTTGTTCGTGGAAAAACGACATCGGCAGCCGCACGAGATGCTGGAAGATGTCGCGGCGCAGGTGATTCAGCGCGGATTCGCCCGAACGGATGAAGCCTTGCACGCGAAAAAAACCGATGAACGCCTGCAAGGTCAGCACACCGACGAGCTGCAAGACGATCGTGTTTGAACGCTCCATGATCTCCTTCGGATCGACTTGCTGGCTGAATGCATCCGACGGATTTCCAATCAGCTCTTTCAGAAAATACGGGAAGCCCAGCGAAAGGATGGCAGTGAAAAACAGGGCCGCGAGAGAGGGGAAAAAGATCGCTTTTTCCTGCATCAAATAACCGAGAATCCACCGATGCGAGGAGATGGATTTCTTCGGTTTGGCAACGGACATGCGCGGATGGGAGACTATGAATGCCACCGCGTCAACCGCGCGCGATTACTGGGAAATTCAGCGCACACGGCTGAAATCGTGGTGTTTGTGAAACATTTCGAATCTGTTTTTTGAGTGAGATGCTGCAAAAATTATAGCCCGGTGGTTTTAGGTTCCCGCTTATTGGCATGAGGAAGTGAATAACTCTAAAGCCTTGCGCTTCGCATAGTGCGGGGTGTTTGAAGCGTTTAGTTGGGCTACGACCCACTTATTGAAAATGGCGAGACAGGGTTCTGCCTTATCTGTCGCCGTTTCGAGGACGATGGCTGCAGCTTGGGCGAAGGTTTTTACCTTCAGGAGGCAGGGAACCTCCAATTGCAGGGTATCTGAGGGAGCAGATCGAGCATCCTCGTGGGCGATGAAGGTGACTTCTAGGCTCCAGTCGCTTATTTCCGAGATGCCACTCCACTCGCCTATGCGTTTGGGAAGGTTAAGCCGGAGCGTTCTCAAGTGTTCGTCGAGATAGACATCGGTGAGACGACCGGCATGGGCTTCGAAGGCGTGGCAGCGATGGGTGACCGCGTTCTGGAAATCACAATCGCCGAGTTTTCGCGAGGCGGTGTTACTGGCGTTCACAGGATCGCCCAATCCGCGAGAACGCCATGTTATGTCCCTGTGTGACATGGCCCCCAAAAAATCCGTGACGCGCTGCTCGATAATGCCACGCGTGCCCGTCGGCGCAGCGGCGACATTTTCGAGGAAAGTCTTGATCTGGCCTATTTCGCTAGCGGTCGGTATGTTGATTTGCGCCGGGGTCTTGACTTCGATGAAGCGGAATATCCCGCGACGGATCGTGCCTGAGAGCTGCTTTCTGGCTGGGAAGGAAAGCGAGGAGAGTCCTAAAACGACAGTAACGAGGGCTGTAGCGTGTATCCGGTTGTCCTCCCGAGATTCTGCCCAGTCGTAAGTTAGCCGATCCACTGCTTTGAAATTATTGAGCATGGGATTTCCACCTGGCGCGAGTTGCGCGGGGAACTTCGCGAAGACGCAGTTCGCAACTACGCCCCGCGGTTTGAAGGTGTAAATGAACTCCGGGGGATGATCGTAGAAATGATCTACTACCGAGACATAAAGAAGTATTTGTAGGTAGGGAATGAATGGCTCTCCGTATGTTGGAGTAAACAATGCGGAGAGCGCGTCCTTGAACCCCTCACCGAGTCCGTAAGATGCCGATTGATTGGCAAGGAACTCGACCAATGTCGCCACATCCGCATCGCCGAACTCCACAGCAGAGAATTCCTCGTCTTTTGAGATAAGCAGCGCTGCCAAATTCGTGTCCAGTTCGTTGCGTATCCCGAGATGCACAAGAACCGTCTGGACGGCACGCCAACTCACTGGGTTGCGGCCATCCGCCGAACCAAGGAGCTGGGCGATTCGCGCGGGCGATGCGGAGAAATCAGTCGCCAATAAAAGCATCAGCGGCAACTGAGACAAAAAGACGGCGGCTTCGCGTTTTGTTCCCACATGTTTGCCCACCATCTTGCGGATCAGTGAGGCATATGAGGCATGAGCCTGAGACGGCAATTGAGAGGCCCATGAGGCTGACGCCAGCAAAGGGCGAAGATATGTTGGAAGCGGATCACAGGTGGTGTCCGCATCGAGCCAGATCTCAAATGATGATCCCAGTTTGATCTCGGCCTCATCCTTACACAGACCCGCGCTGAGTAAGACGTTAATGGCCTCCGAAACACCGCTTTCAAGCTCACTATCGGTCAGCGGCAGCAGGGTAAGGCTATTCGACATGGCTACCGAGTTGGGAGAGGATTTTCATGGTTTCCGGCAGCCCAAGGTTCAACGCTTGGCTCCAGCGCAGGAATTCAAATAAAGTGATTGAGCGCTTACCGGTCTCTAGCTTGGAGACGAAGGACTGATCTCGTCTAAGTATCGATGATAGGTAATCCTGAGAAATCCCGAGGTCGCGGCGCAAGCCAGCCAAGATGCGCCCGAGTTCATCGTCAAAAGTTTCCTGTGACACGGTAAAACCCTTTCAGAAGTCGCAGAATTTGCGTTGACAAAAAATGAGCTCATGCCAAATCAGCATAATGAATTGCGTTTCACTCTACACAGGTTGCGGAGGACTTGACCTAGGTTTCGGTGAGGCGGGCTTTCGGACGATCTGGGCGAACGACATCGATCCCTTCGCAATCGAAACATACCGGAATGAACTTTTGCGCCGAGGACATCCACTACCGAAAATTTTCTGTGGCGACATCTCCAAAGCAGTTCTGCCCGCCAAAGGTTCGGCGGATGTAGTGATTGGCGGGCCGCCCTGTCAGGGCTTTTCCGTTGCGGGGAAAATGGATCCGAGCGACCCTCGCAGTCGCCAAGTTTGGGAGTTTTTCCGAGTAGTCGAGGAGCTTGATCCTGCTGCTTTCGTGATGGAGAACGTGAAAGCACTGGCGACTAACAGCAGATGGGAGGGGACGATCAATGCGCTCGAAGCAAAGGGTGAGAAACTCGGCTACAACTGCCGTGTGATGGTGCTCAATGCAGCGAACTTCGGCATTCCACAGTTGCGCGAGCGGATGTTTCTCGTGGGCACGAAGCATGGCACTATGCCGAAACCTATCCACTCAATGGAGCGGGTCACCGTCCGGAAGGCGCTGGCAGCGCTGCCAACCTTTGGCCAACCCGGGAACGACTCCATCTGCAAGGCCAAGGTGACCGCCGCAAAAGTCCCTGTGATGCGTAAAAGTCCTTACGCTGGGATGCTTTTCAACGGTCAGGGACGGCCGATAGATCTCGATGCTCCGGCTCTGACGCTACCAGCATCCATGGGTGGGAATCGGACACCGATTATCGATCAACTCGCTCTTTTAAATAACACAGAGCCGTGGATTACGAAATATCACGCCCACCTTACGGCGAATGGAGAACCCGTATCCGAGGTTCCTTCAAGACTGCGAAGGCTCACGGTTGAAGAAGCAGCCTGCCTCCAAGGCTTTCCAATGGGAATGGTCTTTTCGGGGAGCCAATGCACGAAGTTTCGCCAGATTGGTAATTCGGTGCCGCCAGCTCTTGGCGCGGCTGTTGCTAAGGCATTGAAAAAGGTTCTCGACGGCGATTCATACCCGGAAGAATGGCTTGGTGACCAACGGTGCTGGGTAGCGGAAGATGTCGTAGAGTATGGTGCTGCGTAGGCTTTACTCCTTCTGTTTTGCAAAGATGGACGGTAAGCACACCTTCACCGCTGAATGATCTCTCTGATATAGGAAATTTCGCGTTGATTGATGCCCGCATTGCCCGTGAGAGTCGCTGCGCCATGCTCGACATCCGCGTTATCCGTGAAAATCCTGCCGCCGTTCAGCAACATCTCAAGTTGCGCGGTGGCGATCATTGGAAGCTGGTGGACGCCGTGCTCGCCTGCGACGAAGCCCGTCGCAAGGCCGAGACCGAGAAACAACAACTCCAAAGCCAGCGGAAAACCATTTCCAAAGAAATCGGCATGCTCAAGGCGAAGGGCGAAGACACGTCCGCCATCGAAGCCGAAGTGCGCAGCATCAACGAGCAAATCACAGGCCACGACGCGCATGCCGAGAAGGCCGCCGCAGAACAAGAAGACTTGCTGCTCAACATCCCGAACCTGACCCACACGGCATGCCCGGTCGGCACCGACGAGAGCGCCAATCCTGTGGTGCGCGAGTGGGGCGAAAAGCCTGAAATTTCCGAGCCAAAGGACCATGTCGAACTCGCGCTGAAACACGGTTTGATCAACTGGGACGATGGCACCCGCGTCACCGGTTCCGGCTTTGTCGTTTATCGTGGAAAAGGTGCGCGGCTAGAACGCGCACTGATCAATTTCCTTTTGGATACGCAGGCTGCAAATGGCTACGAGGAGGTGAATGTGCCGCATTTGGTCAAACGCGAGTGCATGGAAGGCACCGGCCAACTGCCGAAATTCGAGCACGACATGTATGGCACGGACGCTGGCGAAGATGGCGTGAACAATTTGTTTCTCGCGCCGACCGCTGAGGTGCCCGTGACCAATCTTTATCGCGATACGATCCTCGCCGAAAACGAGCTGCCGGTGAAAATGGTCGCTTATACGCCGTGTTTCCGCCGCGAGGCTGGCTCTGCCGGACGCGACAACAAAGGCATCATCCGCATGCACCAGTTTGACAAAGTGGAGCTGGTGCAAATCGTCCATCCAGACAGCGGCTTCGAGGTGCTGGAGCAGCTCACCGCTCACGCGGAGTCTATCTTGCAGAATCTCGGCCTGCATTACCGCGTGATCGAGCTTTGCACCGGAGACATCGGTTTTTCCTCCGCCAAGACCTACGACATCGAGGTCTGGGCACCCGGCCACGGGAAATACCTCGAAGTTTCGAGTTGCTCGTGTTTTACCGACTATCAGGCGCGCCGGATGCGGTTGCGCTTCAAGGACGGCGAAGGAAAAAATCGCTTCCCTCACACCCTGAACGGCTCGGGAACGGCGCTGCCACGGCTGTATGTGGCGCTGCTCGAACAATACCAACAAGCAGACGGCTCCATCCGAATCCCAGAAGCGTTGGTGCCCTATTTTGGCAGTTCTGAGATCGCTTAGGGCTGTTGCGGAAATTTCCCTGAATAGAGCTGACGACCGTGGAGTCGAAGCGGGCAAGTTATTGCCCACCATGAAACCGATCCAATCCCTAACATACGCCGCTGCGGTCCTGTTCCTCGCCACGAGCTGCGACCCGCAAAAGCCAGAAAGCTCCGACCGAATCGCCGAGCTGGAACGCATCACCCGCGAGGCTACTGAGCGCGAACGCAAACTGGAAATCCAACTCGAAGACCAACGCCTCGCTGCCGAACGAGATGCCATCGAGCGCGAACGCATGCTCATCGAGGAACAGCGGGCGCAGCTCGATCTGAAAGGCGAGCAAGAAGCCGAGCTAAAACTTCAGCAACGCGAACAGGAACTCGCACTCCGCGAGCAACGAGTCGCTCAAACCACCGATGAACTCGCCTCGCGGGACAATTCCATCGCCCAACGCCAAGAAACGCTTAATGAACGCGAACGCGAACTCGCTGGCAACGAAGCCTTGTTTGTGGACGACGATGGCGGTCCGCAGGTCGGTCCGGTGGCGGATTATGGCATGTTTTACGACTCTCTGTCTTCTTACGGTTCGTGGTTCGAGACGCAGAATTACGGCTATGTTTGGCAGCCTGTGATCGCGCGCAGCTCAGATTGGCGGCCTTACACTCGCGGTCGCTGGGCCTGCACGGACCACGGATGGACCTGGATTTCCGACGAGCCATTTGGCTGGGCCGCTTACCATTACGGCCGCTGGGCACTGCTCCGTGGGCAAGGTTGGGTCTGGGTTCCCGGTTCAGAGTGGGCTCCTTCTTGGGTTTCTTGGCGCAGCAGCGGCAGTCACATCGGCTGGGCTCCGCTGCCCCCTGAGACTCTCGCATACCGCCAGCACCGCTGGGACTCCACGGTGGATGTGACGTTTGGCATCGGCCCGAGTTCCTTCAACTTCGTGGAAGTCCGTCATTTCAGCAGCCCTATCCAGCGCTACTGCCTCCCTACACCGCAAAATCAGGTTTTCATCCGTCAAACCACCAACATCACCAACATTCACTTCCAAAATCATCGGGTGATCAGCGGCGGCCCCAGATACTCGGAAATCCGTCAGCGGACTGGAGGGAACATGCCATTCTATCGGCTAGACATGGACCGCCAAATCCATCGCGGCGGTGACTCATTGGCGATGCGCCCGCGCATTTTTGACAACCGCTTGCAAATGCGGGCTCCCAATGTGGACGCGGCTTGGAACGCAGGATTACGCCCCGCACGCATTAGAGACCGACTCAACACCGTAGCGATTGAACGCACTCGTGAATTGAATCCGGAAATTGCCCAAATCTATCGCCGCAATCGCGATCGAAACCAGAACATCGCCACCGAATCCGTGGCTCAACTGGGTGGCCGTGGATCCTTCAATCAACGCCGCCGCGAAACACTGGAAGCCAACCGCCGCGAAATCGAAATTGCGAACCCCACCCCACCAGCCTCAACACCGCCTAACAACACGCAAGCTCCAGCGGTCGTGGAAACTCCAGTCGAAGCGCCACCAGTCGTCGATGCTCCGCCAGTTGTCGTTCCTCCAACACCCAACCCTGATCCACAGGGCGAAGGAACCACTGAACCAACCATTCCGAATACCAATCCGAACCGTCCGGATCGTCCGAATCGCAGGCCACCAGTCGATGGTGCTCCACCAATTGTCACTCCGCCAACACCCAACACTGATCCACAGGGCGAGGGAACAACCGAGCCAACTAACAGCAATCCGAATCGTCCAAATCGCAGGCCACCAGTCATCGATGCTCCACCAGTCATCGATGCTCCACCAGTCGTCGATGCTCCACCCGTCGTCGATGCTCCACCAGTCGTCGATACTCCAGCAGTTGTCTCTCCACCAACACCAAAGCCTGATCTACAGGACGAGGAAACCACTGAACCAACCAACCCGAATGCTACCCCGAATCGTCCAAATCGCAGGCCACCCGGAGAAGAAGCCACCGAGCGCCGTCGGGAAATCGAACAAGCACGCCTCCAGCGCGAACAACAGCAGCAGCAAGCCGAAGCGGAACGTCTGCAGCTAGAACAACAAACGAAGCAGCAAGCGGAAGCAGAACGTCTTCAGGAGGAACAAAAGAAGCAGGAACAAGCCGGGGCAGAACGCCTGCAGTTAGAACAACAGAAGCAGCAACAGATCGAGGCTGAGCGTCTTCAAATAGAACAACAAAAACAGCAGCAAGCCGAAGCCGAACGTATCAAGCTCGAACAACAACAGCAGCAGCAACAAGCTGAGGCGGAACGCGCCCAGCAACAGCAGCTAGAAGAAGCACGTCGCCAGCAGGAGGCGTTACGTGAACAACAAGTCGAAGAAGCTCGCGGCGAAAAAGAGCGCCAACTCGAAGAACAGCGCCGCCAACAAGCGGAGGAAGCTCAGAGACAACAAGAACAAGCGCGCCAACAGCAGCTAGAAGAAGCTCGCCGCGAACAGCAGCGCCAAGTTGAGGATCAGCGCCGTCAGCAAATGGAACAGGCTCAACAACAACAAGAGCAAGCACGCCAGCAACAACTCGAAGAAGCCCGACGCGAGCAGCAGCGCCAAGTTGAAGAACAGCGCCGCCAACAAATGGAAGAAGCCCAACGGCAACAAGAACAAGCTCGTCAGCAGCAGATCGAAGAATCTCGTCGCGAACAGCAACGGCAAGTCGAGGAACAACGTCGCCAGCAAATGGAACAGGCTCAACGCCAACAAGAGCAAGCTCGCCAACAACAAGAAGCACAAGCGCGTCAGCAGCAAGAACAGGCCCAAAGGCAACAAGAACAAGCTCGCCAACAGCAAATGGAACAGGCCCAACGGCAGCAAGAGCAAGCTCGCCAGCAGCAAGAAGAGCAAGCGCGCCAGCAGCAGGAACAACAGCGTCAGCAGCAACAAAGCCAGTAATCAAATACCAGCATCGTGCGCTGACGCGTAGAGCGGCTCCAATACGGAGCCGCTGATTAGTCCACCTCGGCCTTCAAATCACCGAGCGCCCATTGGATGCCAGCGAGATAGTGGCTCACCACTTTTGGATGCCAAAAGATTTCGTGGTTGTGGCCCAATGACGTGTAGAAAACACGACCTTTACCCCACTCACGCGCCCATGCGACGCCGTAATCATTGTCTTTCCGGTCAGCGCCTTTCTTGTTCATGTCCGTTTTCTCCGTGTCGAGACGCAGCAACATGCGAACCGCTTTGGAATCATAGGGATCCTTGTGCTTATAAATTTCTTCCTGAACCTCTAGGTTTTGACCTTCAAACATCGCCACAAGCGGATGTTTTTCCTCACCCGGTTCCACTTTGATGCTGACCATGTCTTTAGCGGTCCATGGGTGACCCGCAAAATATCCGTTCATCATCACTCCGTAATCTTTCCACTCGTGACAGGTGTCCGTGGCGGCGTGAATTCCGACAAAACCACGACCCGCTTTGATGAATTTCATCAGGTTACCCTTGAGCCGCTCTTCGGTCTCACGAGCCTCTTTTTTCTCATCATCGCTCAATCCTTTGAATTCATCAGGCGATGGTAAAAAGACGTTTTGCGTGGTGCTGAGGAAGCAAACTGCGTCAAAATCAGCGAGTTTGTCCGTTTCAAAATTTGCCAGATCATCGCTGATGACCACTTCGAATGCACCCGTCTTCTTCGCGAGTTCCTCTAGCATCATCTTACCCGTCGGGATGGATGCGTGGCGGAAGCCATTGGTTTTAGAAACCACGAGCATCTTGCGCGGCTTGCTTGGCTTGGCATGAGCTTCTTTCGGTAAAGCTTCGGTGATGTTCTCCAGTGCACCCGGAGGCGCTTGATCTTTTTTAGGGTTTTGAGCCACCACGAACAACGCGGCCACTCCTGTCAACAGGCATGGGATTATTGCTTTCATAATTACGTTCTACGACAAACGGAGAAGTAGGCGGCAATCTTCCGGCCCGCGACTACAAAATCGTTAGCTGTCTGTAGATTTGATAAAAATAACGGGTCGTACTGAATTTCCGTCTCACGGCTTGCGGTGTCATTGAGTCCTGCCATTCTGCGAGCGATTGCGTTATTCAGACATGGATTTAGCCCACAATTCCTCTCAGAGCGTCATTATTTGCCGGAACAGCCAAGGCACTGAACTGACTGCGAATCTGTTGCGAATCACGCGGTATTCCGTCGTTTTCGAGGTTTATAACCCATACAGCATTCTCCAGCTTTCCGAGGTTTTTACCGACTTCCGGGTCATGGCGGCGAGGCGCTTGCTCTACAAAGGCAAGGCGGTGGTGAGCAATCTTTTGAACACCGGCATCGTTCTGGTCTGCGAGGCGATGCTCGATGAGGGCTGGATGGAGGTGGATTTCCTCTCTGGCATTTCTGAGGTCTCACCTGATGGCGCGGACGCCCTCGCGAATCAATTCGACAGCTTCATGGGCGAGTGGCGGAGCGCCAACCTAGTGCATGACCCGTTCAAGCTGGTCGTAGCCGATCTCGTCAGCACGTTCACCGGGGTGCAGCAATGGTTGACGGGGATCGACTACGGGATACGCACCACGGTCACTCGGCGGCGGGAAGATCTGGAGCAGCAAATTTTTTCCGGCATCGAGGACCGCGTGGTGAACGAGGTATTGCCGACCATGCAGCGTTTCGAGGAAGTCGCAGCAGAAGTGGACCAAGCGAATGTGGCGGTGCACAAATCCTACGTGCGCCGGGAAATCCACCCGATCGTGCTGTGTTCGCCATTTCTCTACCGCACCTACACCAAGCCACTCGGATACGCGGGCGATTACGAGATGGTGAATATGATGCTCCGCAGCCCCTACGAAGGCTCGTCGGCATTTGCCAAGCTCCTCAACTTCACGCTGCTCCGGACTGAACCAGTGATCGCTCACCGCAACCGCATCGATTTCCTCGTGGAAAAACTCCGCAGCGAGTGCGCGCGCCGCTCTGCTTCTGGAAAAACGCGGATTCTCAATCTGGCATGCGGCCCGGCCGTGGAGGTGCAGCGGTTCATGCGCGAATTTTCCGAAAGTGATTTCGCGGAAATCGACCTCCTCGATTTCAATGCGGAGACGCTGGAATACGCCCGCGAGAAGCTCGACCGATCGCGCAAAGATGCCAGCCGCCAAACGAAGCTGCATTTCGTTCAGCGCTCGGTGCATCAGCTTCTGCGAGCGGCAAGTGTCGGCGGCGCGGATGAGTTTAGCGGATACGACATGGTGTATTGTGCGGGTTTGTTCGATTACCTTTCGCAGCGCGTCTGCAAGCGGATGGTCGAGCTTTTCTGCACAATGCTCAACCCGGGCGCCGTGGTGATCGTCACGAACGTGGCCAGTCGCAACCCTCGCCGGGCGTGGATGGAATATGTGATGGAGTGGAACCTGATTTACCGCGATGAGCGCGAAATGCTCGATCTGGTGCCAGATCTGCTCAACCCGAAATCAACGCAAATATACGCCGATGACACGGGTGTGAATCTTTTCCTCGAAATTCAAATCGCCGATGGCTGAAGCTGCCGCCATGTCCGCTGCCGCCGGAAGCGATCTCCAGCGCGCATTTCGCGAATACGAAAGCGGCGTATCGCGGCAGAACTCACGTCTAGCGGCCTTCATCGCCGCACTGTTCATGCTGATCGGTTGGTCGCTGGATGTGATCATCTGGCGTGAGCACGCGGTGGAGTTTCTGCTGATTCGTTTGGTCTGTGCGGTGCTCTTGATGGGGATTTTCTGGCAACTGAATGGCGAAATCAGCGGCATCAGGGCTCGGGTGCTCGCCCAAGGAGTGGCGCTGCTGCCAATCATCGCGATCTGCATGATGATCGCGCGGACGGACGGCGGAAACTCAACGTATTATGCGGGATTAAACTTGGTGTTAGTCGGTCTTTCGCTGCTGCTGCGTTGGAATTTCTGGAACTCGCTGGCGATGATCACGGCCTGTTTCATGGGCTACGCCATCAGCGTGGCACTCGCGCCCGAGTCCCCGGATTTCCAAAGTTACTTCGGAAACTCCTATTTCCTGTTCGTGACCTCGGTGTTTGTGATGGCGGGTAGTTTTTTCTATGAACAACTGCGTTTCCGCGAGTTCTGCCTGCGCAGCGAATTGGAAAATGCCAAACAACTTCTGGAATCCCAGAACCAGCAACTCAGCGAGCTGGACGAGGCCAAAACGCGCTTCTTTGCCAACATCAGCCACGAACTCCGCACCCCACTCACCATCATGCTCGGCATCACCGAGCGCCTCCAAGTCCTGCTCACTCGCCAATCGCACGACCCCGTCATCGGTGAAATGTCCTCCATGTTAGAGCAAAACGGCCTGCGCCTGCTCAAACTCATCGACGACTTACTGGACCTCGTGCGTTTCGATACCGGTCACGGCGATGTCAACCGCCAGCCGACACCGATCCGCGCGCATTTTGACGGCTTGTTGGGCAGTCTGCGGCACCTAGCAGAACAAGATCGCCTCGCGCTGTATTGGGAGTGCACGAGCGAGAGCGAATCGATCCAACTGGACCGCGATAAGTTCGATAAAATTCTGCTCAATCTGGTCATCAATGCGATCAAGTTCACGCCAGCCGGTGGCACGATTGAGGCGAAACTCGATGTTTCCAAAACACATCTTCGGCTCAGCATCATCGACACGGGCGTTGGAATCCCCCAAGACGATCTGCCGCGCATCTTCGACCGATTTTGGCAGGTGGACACCTCTGCAAGCCGCAAGTTTCAAGGCGCGGGCATCGGCTTGGCGCTGGTGCGCGGCCTCACCGAGGCGATGAGCGGCACCGTGAAAGTGGAAAGTCAGCTCAAGTGCGGCACGACCTTTATCGTCGAGCTGCCAACGGAGGCCGCGGCCACATCGGACGATTCTAACTATTCCGATGAACTCCTCAATGACGGCGGCAACATCGCGAATCTGCACCGCAAAGCTGCGATGTCGATTCCTAGCAAAATCGATGCCCGCCCCGCAGCCAGCTCAGCCCAGCCAGTAATCGGACGCTCCGAGGATCGCAGACCCTTGGTTCTGATTGCCGATGACGAGCCGGACATTCGCCGTTTCCTGCGCATGCAGATGGAAAACGTGGACGTGATCGAGGCAGCAGACGGTGCCGAAGCGCTCGAACTCGCCAGGCTGCGGCGGCCGCAGCTCGCACTGCTGGACCACATGATGCCGGAAATGGATGGGGCCGAAGTTTGCCGAGCCATCCGTGACAATCATGCCACACGCAGCACTGGAATCATCATCCTGACCGCGCGTGCAGACGAGCCGACCAAAATGCGCGCACTGCAAGCCGGAGCGAACGATTTCCTCACCAAGCCATTTTCCACCGCGGAGCTCGCCCTGCGCCTCGAAAATCAACTCTCCATGGCCCGCATCCGCCGCGAGATGGCAGACCTCAACAGCGAACTCCAAGCCGCGCTGGAACAAATCCAAGAGAACGAAGTGCTCTTGGTGCGCAATGAAAAGCTCTCCGCGCTAGGGCGGATGAGCGCAGGCATCATCCATGAAATCAACAATCCCTTGAACTACACCCACGTCGGCATACACACGCTCGCCTCATTCGCCCATCACCTGCCAGAGTTGGAAAAAGCCGACTACCTCGACATCCTCAAAGACATCCGAGAAGGCATCGGGCGCGTTTCTCAAATCGTCATTGATCTCCGAAAGTTCACCCGCGAGGAAACGATGACCACTGGCGATGCGGACCTCGTGGAAATCATCACCCGCTCCCACCGCATGGTCAGTCACCAGACCGGCGACCGCATCCGCTTTGAAATGAACCTGCCAAAGCACGCTCTCATCCGCGCCAACGCCAACCAATTGGTGCAGGTTTTCATCAACTTCTATCAAAACAGCATCGATGCCATCGAGCAGCGCATCGCCGAGATGCCAGATGGCGAGCCAGGACGCATCGAAGTCACCGTCGAACCCGCTGGCGATGGCTGGCAAGTCAGCCTATTTGACAATGGAATCGGCATCCCACCGGAAAATTTGACCAAAATCTTCGACCCATTTTTCACCTCCAGAGAGGTCGGCAAAGGCATGGGCCTCGGACTCTCGATCACCCACCAAATCCTCGAAAGACACTCGGCCATCGTCGAGGTGGACAGTTGGCCCGGTGCATTTACCCGGTTCCAAATTTTCTTCCCGAAAGTCAGCGAAGATCCCGATCAACGGCATCCAGATCCCTCTGAAACCGAATCCGTCCTCGACCATTCCCCAATAGAGGGCTAGTGTCCCATAAGTGCCGTTACTCGACTTTTCCCTAAATTTTCACACTCGATCATGATCCATCAGCCCGAAGACTACGACTATCGTCGCTACGCCATTCTGTTCGTGGACGACGAAGCAAACACACGAAAGTATTTCCGCCGCTTATTTAGTGAGAAATTTCGCATCATTGAGGCCGAAGACGGCGTGCAGGCGCTCAGAGTCTTTAGCGAACATGCTGATGACATTGGAATCATCGTCACCGACCAGCGCATGCCGAACGATACTGGCGTTGGCTTCCTGTCCAAGATCTCCGGCGAATATGCGGACGTCATCAAAATCCTCTCCACCGCCTACTCGGACATTGATGCCGCGATCGGCTCCGTGAACAAAGGCGGCATCTCGCGCTACATCACCAAGCCGTGGGACATCCCACAATTGGAAGTCACGCTGCGCCGCTCGATGGAGTTTTTCACCGTGAAACGCGAACGCGACGCCCTTCTCGGAGCAAAAATGCAGGCGGTGGGAAACGTGCTCTTGGCCAGCCGGCTCGCATCCTTCGCGCTGGTCCCTGTCTGCTCGCGCGTCCCATGCCAACGCGCCGCAGAGGCGGTAGCTTCGTTCGTACAAGCGTGCGTGGCCGGTCGTCACTCGGGTGCAAATGACGATGCCAACTTTCAGACGCCAGATTGGACGCTCTTGCACGATCGGCAAATCGGGCTGGCCAGCGCACTGGAACTGCTTCTGCCACAAGCGCTGCAAGCCACCGATCTCGCGACGCGGACGAATCTCCTGATGGAAAATCTCAGCGCGGCCGCTTCCACTGGCTTCACCTGCGAAGTAGTCGAGTCTGCCACCCGCCTGTCCTCCTCATCCGATCCCTTGCCTAGCTTGTTGGACGCCTTTTTGGGCCGCGACCAGAGCCCGGCACTCACTCACGCCGCCGTCTGCGTGCTCGCCGCGTTCATGGCCGTTTACGATTCCGGCGGCACCATCCGCCGCTTGCGTGGTGATGGACTCACACTGGATGTCTCGCAATCGATCATTTCCACCAAAGCCACCAGCCCGGGCACCGAAACGGCGAAATGGCTGATCGATGACGACTTGCTGATCTCCGCCGCGCTGGGTCTGATCTGAGCCATCCGCCAAACGTCTGCGGTTTTAGAAAAGTCCGGGATTTCGCGCAAACCCTTGCCAGCTCTGAATCGGTCCGCTAATGCCCAGCGCCTATGGAAAAATATCGCGTACTGGTTTCAGACCCCATTTCAGAAAAAGGCGTGGATGCTCTGCGCGAAGCCCCCGGAATCGATGTGGACGTCAATACCGGCCTCAAGCCAGACGAGTTGCTGAAAATCATCGGTGATTACCACGGCCTGGTCGTGCGCTCGCAGACGAAGGTGACGCCGGAAGTTTTCGCTGCGGCGAAAAATCTCAAAGTCATCGGTCGCGCCGGTGTCGGCGTGGACAATATCGACCGCTCCGCCGCCACTGACCACGGCGTCGTCGTGATGAATACGCCCAGCGGTAACACCATCTCCACCGCCGAGCAGGCCTTCACCCTGATGCTCTCGCTTGCCCGCAATATCCCGCAAGCTCACGCCTCAGTGATCGCCGGAAAATGGGACCGCAAATCCTTCGAAGGCGTCGAAATCAACGGCAAACGCCTCGCCATCCTCGGCATGGGCCGCATCGGCACCGAGTTCGCAAAACGCGCCCAAGCCTTCGGCATGACCGTCGTCGCCTTTGATCCATTCCTCACCGCCGCGCGCGCCCAGTCACTCAAGGTGGAACTCGCCGAAAGCCCCGAGCAAGCACTCACCGGCGCAGACGTGGTCACCCTGCACATCCCGCTCACCCCGGAAACCCAGCACATCCTCAACGAGTCACGCCTCAAGCTGATGAACCGCGGCGCATTGGTCGTGAACTGCGCTCGCGGCGGACTCGTCGATGAAGCCGCCGCCAAGGCGCTCATCGATGATGGCCATCTGGCTGGCATCGCCTTGGACGTCTTCGAAACCGAGCCACCGCCAGCGGATTTCCCGCTCTTTTCCGCGAAAAAAGCCGTTTTCACCCCGCACCTCGGAGCCTCCACCGCAGAAGCGCAGGAAAACGTCGGCATCGAGGTCGCGCACCAAGTCAAAGACTTCCTCGTCACCGGCGAGATTCGCAACGCCGTGAACATGCCCAATCTCGATAGCCGCACGCTCGAAAGCGTCGGCCCCTACCTCGATCTTGCTAACTCGCTGGGCAAGCTGCTCTCACGCATCGCTCCCGCTCAGTGCGATGCCATCCGCGTCTCATATCTCGGCCCGGTTTCGGAACTGGATACCGAGCTGATCACCCGCAAAGTCCTCACCGGCTTCCTCGCCGCCGCCCACGGCGATTCTGAGGTCAACTTAGTCAATGCCCCGGCCGTCGCCAAAGCACTGGGCTTGCAAGTCGGTGAATCCACCGTCGCTCTCGCCACCAATTGCACCGAGCTGATCGAAGTTTCCGCCATCAAAGGCGATGAAACCTGCACCGTGGCTGGCACATTTTATGGCAAGGCCGCACGCATCGTCCACATCGCAGGCCACAACGTCGAAACCAGCCCCAGCGGACGTTTCTTGTTTGTCGAAAATGACGACCGCCCCGGAGTGGTCGGCATGATCGGCACCTCGCTCGGCAGCGCCTCGGTCAATATCGCCAACATGGCACTCAGTCGGAACGTCGGAAAATCCCGAGCCGTCACCGTGATCGAAGTCGATACCGAGCCACAAGCCGCACTGCTCGCCTCACTCAATGCCTCACCCGGCATCATCCGCGTGCTCAGCTTCGAGCTCTGAACCTCCCAACACAGTGGCGCGGGCGTCTCGCCCGCCGCCCATCCCAAACACCACTCCATGAAAACCCTCGCAGTCACATGGATCGTGTTTCTTGTCTGTCTATCTGCCTGCAATGCCGGATTGGTGGGCTGGCTGACTCAGGAGCATCAAAACTGGGCGTTCATTGAGTCCGTGGGTGGCATGAAGGTGGAGCTAAAAAATAAGAAACTCGATGTCGTCTGCGATGTATCAGGAACTCGCCAAGTGACGACCAAGCCCACGACCCTTAACTCCGGCATCGACGTCCGTGAGCTAAAATGGACTCAAGTGGGCAACTCGATTCGATTGTCAGTTATGACAAGTGCCATCGGGAAGGGAATGCAAACCTCCTGCGGCAGCATTGATTTATCGAAAGTTCCAACAGGCGTTTATGCTGTGGAATATATCAATCGAGACGGAACCACACATCTTCTGCGAAAGATCGCGCTGCCTTAAAAAATTCTATCAGGGTTATCTACTGTGCGTCATAAAGATTTACGAGAAGACTAACCTTAAGAAAAACCCCAAACGGGGTTTTGCATCGTAGCCCGGGGTTGGCCGCGAGGCCTACCCCGGGTGACGATTCAAAATGAGGCTCCAACCCTGAGAGGGTTGCGCAAGAGTGTTCATGTCACTTGATGAAGATTCGTGACTAACCGATGTCACCCGCAACAAAGACACAACCCCGATTGGGGTTGAAGAACAGATGAGACCCCAGACCAAGGGTAGGCTTTACAGCCAACCCTTGGCTAGGTTACGCAATCCCGTCGGGATTTTTTCTGAAAGCGTAAATTTCACAAAACGTGGCGCGAGTGCCATAAATGGAAATAAACATCTTCATTGTCTGATCCCGCCACCCTTGCACAACCCTTTCAGGGTTGGTGAACTATCTCGCATCATCACCCGGGGTAGGCCTTGTGGCCAACCCCGCGCTATGTTGCAAAACCCTTCTCAGGGTTTTTTATGAGATAACATTCTCATATATCTTGGCGTGCAGCAGTATTAGCAAATTTCAGAAGCATCATCGACTTTTGGAATGTGTTATATGCAATACATAACTCCGCCTCAAAACATCGGTCATTGACTCCATGCCGCCAAACGGATAGCCGGGGAGTGTCGGAAAAGATGATCCGGCATTTTTTTGGCACCTGTATTTCACCTCGCTCGAACCCTCCCATGAAATTTGCGTCCTTTACCCACAACCATTTAGTAAGTCCGTCACGAGACCTTCTAATAATCGCTGCAATGTTCAGCGCATCCGTCATTCGACTCTGTGCCGATGGGTCGGTGCCGCCACCGTTGTTGGAATTCGCATCCGGACTGCCGGGCGAGCAAGTCCGGCTCACCTGGCAGGCGGAGGCTGGCGTGAAATATCGCATCGAAAAATCCCGCAATCTTGAAGCGAGCGGTGCCGACGGATGGAAACAGGTGGCTTTCGTCGAGGCGGCTGGCGTTAATGGCGTTTGGCTCGATCCAGAGCCGACCACATCGAAGGCTTTTTATCGCGTGGCGCAGCCGGTGCCGGAGGTCTTTTCCATTTCTCCGCCGCTGCTCTCGCCAGACGGTGGCTTGCTGGTGGTAGAAGGGCAGTCGATCCCACTCGGGAGTTCGCTGGTATTGGAGGTAGATGGCCAAGTGGTCTTGGTGCCGCTGGATGGAGCAGGCGGCGGCGTTTGGAATGCGCAGGTCAGTGGCGTATATGCGCCGGGGGCAAGCGTCGCCGCAGTGGGAATCATCGATGGCTCAGGCGCGGGGATCGTGGGCTTGAACCAACCGATCACGGTGACGGCGACGGGGTTGGCGCTGGATGGCATTCCATCACTGCCGCCCGCAGCTCCCATGGTCGGTGACTCTGCGTTGATCGCGGCCTGGCTCAGCAAGAAGGGTTATGATTACTACAAGGCGCAGAGCGACATGAGTGCAGCAGGGGCGGTGAACAACCCGTATTTCGTCGATCACGGGATGGCGGGGGAGATGAGGCGCGGCAAGGTGAAGGACATCAGAACCATGCCAGACGGCCGCTATCTTGCCAGTTCCAAGACCTCCGAAGCCAAAAACAGCATCGGCGCGATCGCCCGGTGCTCCTACATCCCCGGCGAGGTTGCTTTTCAGACATGCGATCTCTCACTGGAAACTCCGGCAGGCCCTCCGCTCCACGTGGTCCATACGTACCGCTCCATCGGGGCGGAAGGCGGTGCTGGCACGGCGGGGGCGCAGTGGGACATGTGTTATGACATTTCCATCGAGCCGATTCCCGCTGGTTTCGGGCCCAATGCGCCGCGCCTGAAAATCCGCGATGGTGCCGGACGATGCGATATTTTCCACCGCCAGTCCGATGGCACCTACCGCTGCGACGGGCTGTTCCGCGAGGGCCGTTTTTATGGTGAGACCTTCACGCTGACCTTCGCGGACAAGGGGACTTGGGTTTTCCGACCTCTGGACGAGCGCGTGGTGGCACAGGGGAAAATCTCGGCCATCACAGACCGCAACGGCGTCTCGCTGAACTGCGACTATGACTTCACTGGAGCTTTGACCGCAGTGAACAACTCCTTCGGCCAGAGCCTGAACTTCACCCGTGGCTTGGACGATCAGATCACCCGCGTGACGGATCACACCGGGCGCTTTGTGGAATACACTTACTACGGGGTCGGCGATCCGAATGGAAACGATGGTGACCTTAGCGCCATTTCCTGCCCGCAACTGGCTGGTGTGCCACTCGATGCCGGACCGACCACTTTCACCTACACCACGGGAAATCCTGACCCGAATCTCAACGGCAACGTCCTCAGCATCACCGACGGCGCAGGTCGCGTGTTGGAGAGTTTTCTCTACTCCGATGAGTCCGACGCGTTGAAAATCGACTACGACAAGCCCGTCAAGCACACCAAGACCGGCCACGTCAGCCTGATCAAACGCGAGATCCGCCCGCCCGGCACCTCGCCGGAAGGTGGCTACACGGAGTTTGAAAATGATGGTGTCGGCCGAGTGACGGAGGTGGTTTTTGACCGACAGCATCGGCCAGTTTCTCACCGCCAGTTCACCGGGTTTTCCACGCCAAATTTCGTGGTCACCGCCACCGAGAACCGTCCAACCGGAAAACTCCGCGCCACCGATCCGGACTTTTTTGAAACCCTCTACTCCTACAACGCAGACAGCCTTTGCGACCTCCTGACGCTTCCAGATGGCAGCCAGGAAATCACGCTTTACGAACGGGACTTCCGCAAGATGTGCCCGGTGCGGGAAGGCGGGAATCCAAAGGTGATGACCCTACGCACGCCCCTCGGCGAAGAGCGCACCGTGACTTGCGACTACCTGCCGGACTTCGGCAGTCTTGAGAAGGTGAAAAATAAAGGGATGGTGAATGGAAATGTCATTATCAACACGGCATACCGGGTTGCGTCGTCAGGCGGTATCTCACCCGGAGCGATTGCGGGCATCGTGATCGCCGCATGCCGCAAAGACGGCAAAACCATGGCGATGGACGATTGGGAGAGCCCCGTCGTCCGCATGGTCAGCGCCCACGGCCAAGTCACCAAATGCAGCTATGATTTGAATGGAAATCTCGAATCCATCAGCAGCCCAGTCCCAGGTCGCGGCTCGCTTTTTCAATACAACACTCTCGGCCAACTCACCTCCGCCACCACGCTCAACGGACCCGCCTCCACCTTCAACGACACCTGTTCGTATGACGGCGCAACCGGGTTCCTGCG
>JBGSLX010000379.1:0-2561 GCA_041740475.1 Akkermansiaceae bacterium
AGCAATCCAAGCATCGCGGTGATCGAGATCACCAAAATCGGCTCAGCATGCGGGGAAACCACCTTGATTCCATCGAGAAACTCCCTCATGGCCGGGATGCTGTTTGGGCGTTGCTCATTCCGCAATCACTATGATTTCCACTGGGAAAATAGTCGTCGAGCGTGGCGGCGGTTTTAAACCGCCATGCCCAAAATCATCCGCCGATCCGACTTGTCGTTTGCGAAGCTCCTCTACGTTCCGACCCGTAAACTTTCGACTACTTCTCAATTTCTCAACGCACCATCCCGTCATCTGAACATTGTGTCACATAATTCCCACTGACTTTTCGCCGTAATGGGCAAGACACCGAGTAACTTCTCATTCGTTACTCATAGTTCTTTACCGGCTGGTTGATCAGCGACTAGGAAGTGGTGCCAATCCACCACCTCAATTTTTTCGATGAATGACCGATTTTACGAGCAGTTGAGTAAGCTTCTACTCATCGCACTTTGTTGGATAGGGATTCCACACGCTCGGGCATCTTTAGAATGGTCTACGAATCCTTTCGAGATTCGCTTAGAAATTGCAGAGCATCCGCCATTTGTCATCGCAGAGAAGGGCGTTCGTCATGCGCTTAAGCCAATCTATGTTGATGGCAGTCTAATAGTAGTAGGTCCAGAAGGACCCGTCCCTGGCGTCATAAGAAGCTACCAATGCACCTTGGAAAATGGACCTGCTGGAATGTC
Source organism: Akkermansiaceae bacterium (assembly GCA_041740475.1). Taxonomy (GTDB): domain Bacteria; phylum Verrucomicrobiota; class Verrucomicrobiia; order Verrucomicrobiales; family Akkermansiaceae; genus Luteolibacter. The sequence goes on from JBGSLX010000379.1 coordinate 726, forward strand.
AGTGACTGAGGATGGGATCGTGGAATGGATTCCCGGCATGGATGATGTCGGCAACGTTGTTCAATATACCGTCCGCGTAGGAGTGATCGAAGCCGGAGTGGAAATTTTTAATAGAAGCCTTACTTTAGGATTCACGGTTTTAGCGAACATCCCTCAGTTGCTTGAGCCAGATTCGATTGTTTCCTACGAAGGACTCGAGAACTTTAGCCAGTATAATATCCAGTTTTCTGAACTCGATTACAGCAATGAGCAGCGAAAATTATTCCGCTGGTCGCTGATCGACCCACCAGCGGGAGTTTATATTACTAACGAAGGCGTAGTCCTTTGGCCGGACGACCTTGGGTATGCGCGAGAGGAACTCTACACGTTTCGAGTTCGCATCGATTATGAAACAGCGAGTGGCAGCGTCTCGGATGAAGTTACCTACAATCGACGTGTTCTGCCCCGTGCTGCGACTCACAATTACACCGACTTGAGATCAAACATCGTGTCACCTCAGTCGTATGGAATGTTAGGTTTTTCCACGGCTGCTGGCGATGGCTGGCTGGCAGCGGGTGAGCCATTTCCTGCTTTTGCGGAATACGGCTCAGGAAATCTGGGTCGTGTGCGTCTGTGGAAGGCTGGACTGAATGGCAATTACGCAGAATTTCAGACGATCCAACCTGAGTTCGGGCTAGGTAACGAAGCCTTCGGTGCAAGCGTTTCACTCTCGAAAAAAGATGGTGAGTCCCCTACCCGCCTGGCGGTGGGTGCCCCAGAGTCTAAACGAATCGACCCGAACGGTTCGACGATGGAGAATGTGGGTTATGTTTATATCTATGCATGCAGTGATGATGGAGTCTGGAGCAAAGAGACTCGGCTCAATCCACCAGTGACTCAGCAATCCTTATACTTCGGCGCTTGGGTCTCGATTCATGGAAATACACTCATCGCCAGCATGGAGGGACTGGATACTGCCGGGTCAAACACCGGAGCACTCGCGGTTTATCGGCGTGAGAGTGCAGGGTGGGTCTTCTCACAGATGCTTGATGCCCCAGAAGCTGCGCAGGAAGACTATTTCAGCTATCCGTCTGCCCTGAGTGAAGGCTGGATTGCAGCCGCAGCCAATGAGGATGATGATCAGGCGACGAACGCCGGAGCGGTGCATCTATTCCAAGAGGAAGGTGCGCAGTTCATGCATCGTCAGACGATTTACGCGCCATCTCCCGAGGCGCACGCACTTTTCGGCGAAAGACTGCTGCTGCACGGGCCATGGTTGTTCGTGAGTTCGTTCCGCGAGCAATCCAATCGCGGTGCCGTCCATGTGTATCGACTCGACGCGGGCGAATGGAGCTTCCAGCAAACACTGGAGAGTCCATTTGCCGAAGAGGGTTCTGCATTCGGAATTGGCCTTAGTGCTTACGGCGATGTGCTGGCCGTTTCTGCACCAGGACATGTGTTTCGCGATTCGGAGATCAATGGCAGCCACTATCCGTGGAAAGGAATTACTCTATTCCAGTTAGAAGGAAACGCGTGGCATTGGTCGCGGCAAGTTACGGATTGCCCTGATAGCACGTATGTGAACAAAACATGGGGATTCTCGCTCGTCCAGCTCTCGGAAGACATGACCGTCGCTTCCATTCCAGATCATCAGGCCCAAGTGAACGGGCAAAATCGCCCCCTCGCTGGACGTTTGTTCCTTCATGTATGGCCAGAGATCGCGACGGAGCCATTTGCTGAGGTGCTATCAAGTTTGCCGGATTTTCAGGGTCAACCCTCCACGGCAAACGGTGACAGCAACCAAAACGGCGTGCCCAACATCATTGATTGGATGATGGGACAAGACCCCGGAGCGGG
>JBGSLX010000380.1:0-5123 GCA_041740475.1 Akkermansiaceae bacterium
AAAAAACAAATTAAATATATGAAAACAAAGATTGTGAAAGCCATTGCCGTCGTATTCGCCGCCGCTTCGCTCGGCACCTTTGCCTTCGCCGGTTCGACGAATGCACCAAGCGCCAAGTGCGCGGATTGTGAAGCTTGCTGCGCAAGCGGCGATGACTGCTCTTGTGGTAGCTGCTGCAAGTGAACTCAAGCCGAGGTCTGATATGAACGACTCTGAGTTCGATGACCTGCTGAAAGCGGCAAAGGGAGATTTCCCTTTGCCGCCTTCATTCAAGCAGGGTGTCTGGCAGCGCATCGAAAATGCGTCAGCACCAGCAGCCCAGACCATTTACCCAAGCTTATTCGGACGCCAGTGGGCAGCCGCTTTGGGAATCGCCGCTACAGTAATCGCAGGCCTCTGGCTGGGTGCCATCAGTGCTCCAGAGACTAAAAACGCGACTGTCGTCTATGCTGAGTCGATCAGCCCCTTCGCCCACGCCCACCGGAAATGATCAAAGTTTCGATGACTGTAGCGCTGGCCCTTGTGGCAGGGGTGCTGGCATTTTTTCTGATGCGTTCCCACAAGATTTCCGCTCGCGAAGGAGTACTGCTGGACTCCATGCCTGAACTGACGTGGATGAAAAACGATCTTAAGCTAACGGATACCCAGTTGGCCAAAGTTTCTGAACTTCATTTAGCTTATCGTCCAGTCTGCGTGGACCTCTGTGCGCGTATCTCCGCAGCACACGAAAAGGTCGAATCAATGGCCCATGCGAACCGCAGGATGACTCCCGAGCTGGAGACCGCTCTGCGCGAACACGCAACCACCCACGCAGAATGTCAGCAGGCGATGTTGGAGCACATCTACCGCACAGCGGCACTGCTGGATCCCGAACAGGCGACTCGTTACATCGAGTCGGTCCTGCCCACCGCGCTGGGACTCACGCACGGCTGTAGTTCCCATCAAGAATGATATTTGATGGACGACATTTCTGATAGTGAACTAATGCATCATTTGGCACAAGGTGATGACCTTGCTTTGAACAGGCTCATGGAGCGGTGGGGAGCCAAGCTCACTGCATTTTTGCACAAAATGACCGGAGAACCTGCCACTGCAATGGACCTAGCTCAGGAAACATTTGTGAAACTCTATCAAGCCCGCAGCCGCTATCGTTCTGCGGGAAATTTCAGCGTATGGCTGTTCAGCATCGCGGCAAATCTGGCTCGTAACCACGCACGCTGGAAGAGCCGCCATCCCGCGCTATCTACCGATCATGCTCTTGGTGAAGGGGCTGCCGTAATGGCAGAAACGGCGGATCCCCACCAGAATCCTGAAGAGGCGGCGGCAACGGCAGAGACCCACCGAGCTATTCACGCCGCCTTCCTCCGATTGCCGCCTGATTTGCGCGAGGCGATGACGCTTTTTGTCCACGAAGGCATGGGATATGCCGAAATCGCCACCGTAGTCGGGTGCAGCAAAAAAGCTGTCGAAACCAGAATCTACCGCGCTCGCCAAATTCTGCGCGAAGAACTCAAACATCTCACCTAATGATATTTTATTTAACTCTAACCAAGCGACTCATCTCGCTCTTCATTGTTGCCGCTCTGGGGGTAGGCACGGCATTCGCTTGTGATAATTGTAAGCTCGTCAAGCCAGCTCCCGGCCAGCGCGTGGTCGAGTATGACCTGCACATATCAGAGGAGCGTCAAAGTCCTGCGGGTAAACCTGTGCGTGTGCTTGCAATCAACGGCGGGATTCCCGGCCCCACGCTGCGTTTCCGCGAGGGAGACTTCGCCCGCATCCGCGTCCACAACAATCTAAAGCATGAAACCACTTCCACGCACTGGCATGGTCTGCTTTTGCCGAACAAAGAGGACGGGGTGCCACACATTACCACTCCGCCGATCCAACCGGGGCAGTTCCATACGTTTCAGTTTACCCTGAGCCATTCGGGCACTTACTGGTATCACTCCCACACCCATTTGCAGGAACAGAGCGGCGTGTATGGTAGCATCGTCGTCGAACCGCGTGGCGGAGAGCGCATCAAGGCAGACCGCGAGCAGGTGCTCATTTTCTCCGACTGGACGGATACGGATCCGCGCGAGGTGATGCGGATGCTGATGCGCGGCAGCGATTACTTCGGCCTCATGCGCCAGAATTCTCAATCCATTCTCGGCGCGGCACAAAGTGGGCATCTCATGGACTATTTCAAACGCGAGTGGTCCCGCATGCCGCCGATGGATGTCTCTGATGTGGGCTACCATGCATTCTTGGTAAATGGGCAACGCCAGATCCACATCGGCGGAAAGCCGGGTGAACGGGTGCGTCTCCGTCTCATCAATGCCGCTGCCGCCACCTATTTCTATCTGCACTCATCCGCAGGACCGATGACCATCGTCGCGGCTGACGGACCACCCGTGCAACCGGTGAAGGTGAATCGTTTCATGATGGCCATCGCCGAAACGTACGATGTGCTGATCACTATTCCGAAAGAGGGAGAGTTCGAACTCCGCGCGACCACACAAGACGGCAGCGGTCACGCATCTGTACGATTTGGCAAAGGCACCTTCAAACCCGCCAGCGACCCGCCGAAGCCGAACCTCTATCAAATGGACGAAATGCTCAATCTCGTGCTCGAAGAACAAGAGGACGATCCAAGAGCCGTGCTAAATCTGCCACGTCCCGGCTCGCCTTATCGTCTCCTCAAGTCGGTAAACGACACCTCACTGCCAGCAAATCTACCACGCAGGAAGATCAGTCTGCATCTCACTGGAGATATGAACCGCTACATCTGGTCGTTCGACGGTAAGACGATGGCCGAGCAACCCTACGTCATCATCAAAAAGGGTGAAATCATCGAACTGGAACTGGTGAACGATACCATGATGCATCACCCCATTCACCTCCACGGTCACTTCTTTCGGTTGTTGATGGGCAACGGATCCCGATCACCGCTGAAGCACACGGTCGATGTCCCGCCCATGACGAAACGCACCGTTGAGTTTGAGGCGAATGAAGCTCAGGACTGGATGTTTCACTGCCACATTCTTTATCACATGATGTCCGGCATGGCACGGGTCTTCCGCTATGAAGATGAGGTCAAAACTACTCCAGAACCTCTGACCAACAACGATCAAGCCCCCCTAGAAATGGCAAAAAACAGCCCAGACCACGCATCTGGCCTCGGCGAGCACGAGCATGACATGAGCTACATCTGGGGCACCGCCATGGTCCAAAGCAATATGAGCGAGGGCCAGCTCGTCTGGATGAATCCAAGAAATGATCTCCAGCTCGCATGGGAAGTCGGCTGGGAGGAGGTGGACGACACACAATATGAAATCGACGCGATCTATCAGCGCTATTTTAACCCGAATTTTCAGGCATTTGCAGGCTACCGCTTCACCAATGACGACGATGCGAAGGACCGCGCCATCGCAGGCATCAACTACCGCCTCCCACTTATTATCTGGTCCAATCTTAGCATCGATAGCGAGGGCGACGCCCGCATCACTCTGGCCAAAAGTTTCCAACTCACCCCGCGCCTAGAAATGTCCGGCGAGGTTTATTACGACACTGGCACCGACTGGGAATGGAGCGCCGGACTGGACTACACACTCACCCGCAGCACCTCACTTACCGCCTCATATCACAGCGAATACGGCCCCGGGGCCGGCATTCTCATCCGCTTTTAATGGCCAGCATCGCCACCCAATCTCCCAAACCAACCGCTAGAATTACGATTATGAAAACAACACCCTATACCCTGTTCACCACCGCCATCATTGGCCTCACGCTCGCTGCATGCGCTGCCCCTGAGCCATCTGCATCTACCCCATCATCACCAGCTCCGAATCAAACACAACAAGTCAAAACCAAGGCCTATCCTTTGGATACATGCATCGTTACCGATAACGACTTGGACAGCATGGGCGGCGAAATTGTGAAAGTGTACGACGGTCAGCAAATCAAATTCTGCTGCAAGCCGTGCGTGAAAAAATTTGAAGCCAATCAGCCGAAATATTTGAAGAAGATCAAATAAACGGAGGCCACTTCCTATTTCTCATCGTGCTTGAGAAATCGCTCTTGGCCGTGGTGCCCAGTCGCTGCACCCTCACACAGTGATTGTGCGTGTCCTGATCGATGGCCCATCCGAGCTGGTGTTTGATTACGCTGTGCCGGCTGGCCTCGACGTGCTAGCAGGATGCAGAGTGCGCATCCCGCTGCGGCGGAAATCCGCTACAGGCACGGTGCTCTCAGTAGTCGAGGACGCGGAGATGGATTTCGCGCTGCGCGAACTCGAGGGTCTAATCGATCCCGAACCACTGATCACGCCAGTCTTGCTGCGCACTGGACGGTGGATCGCGGACTATTACGGCTGCGGCATCGAGACAGTGATCCGCTCGCTTCTTCCTGAAGCCGTTCGCTCCGAGGAAAACAGCGCGAAAACCCGGCGTCTGGCGGTGCTCGATGCGCCGCCCGATCCTGCGGTGTTGGATAAACTCGAGAAACGAGCTCCTCGCCAACATGCGATTTTGTCGCTGCTGGCCCGCGCTCCGGAAATGCGTCTGCCGGTCTCCGAGTTGGGCGATGGCTCGGCTACTGCGATCAAAAGCATGGAAAAAAATGGCCTGCTGCGATTGGTCGCCGAAGAAGTACGCCGCGATCCCGAAGCCGATGGCACCGACGAAGTCCTCGAATCCCCTCCCCTCGTGCTCAATCCAGATCAGCAGCGCGCATTCGATGCCATCGTCGAGAATCTGGGCACAGCGGCCCCGAAACCGATTCTGCTGTTAGGCGTCACTGGCTCAGGAAAAACCGAAGTTTACCTGCAAGCCGCGCAAAAGGTGATCGATATGGGGAAAACCGTGCTCGTGCTGGTGCCGGAAATTTCACTCACGCCTCAAACGGTGCGCCGCTTCAAAGCACGCTTCGCCTCAATGCAAGATCAGGTCGCCGTGCTGCACTCCAATCTCTCGCAAGGCGAGCGTTTCGACGAGTGGCACCGCATCCGCAAAGGACTGGCGCGGATCGTCATCGGCGCACGCTCTGCCGTTTTTGCGCCGCTGCCAGACCTCGGACTCATCTTGGTGGATGAGGAGCATGAAAATACCTACAAGCAGGACAACGTGCCGCGCTATCATGGC
>JBGSLX010000381.1:0-7422 GCA_041740475.1 Akkermansiaceae bacterium
GTCTGCAAGCACAGCCCCGACCATCGCCATACCTAACAATTTCCCAACGTCTATGTACGATCGTAAAACTTGGGTAGTCCTCGCCATGTGTGGCGGACTGCTTGCCGCAAACCTCTATTATTCTGCGGAAAACCAACGCGCTGAACTTGCGCGGAATCAACGCAATCAAGCCCTGCAGGAAACCAAACTGGCAGCCGAAACGCAGCCCTCCACCACCACACAGGCCGAGCTGACCATCGAAACTCCGCCGCCGCGCACTGAGGAGGAGCTGGTTGTCCTCAGCAATGACCGTGTTTCCTACACACTTTCCAACATTGGCGGGGGTATCAAATTCGCCGAGTTTCAGAACGAGTTCGATGTCGGCAGCCGAACTAGCCGCGTGCGCATCAATCGTTTCGGCCAAGGCCCAATCGGAGCGATCGCAGGTGCCGGTGAAGTCCTCGAAAACATCGCCTACGCCTACAAAAAGGAAGAATCCATCGAAGGCGAAAAGGCCGTTTATATCGCCAAACTTGCTTCTGGCGTGGTCGTTAAAAAAATCTTCTCACTCAACAAAGGTGACGAGCCGGGAGCGCCATATTTGGTCAATTTCAACCTCCAGATCGAGAACGCCAGCACCGAGTCGAAAGCGCTCAATCAATGGAGCATCTTCCTCGGCGAAGCCTCACCACTCTACCAAGCAGAATGGCCGCAACAAACTGGCTTCTTCTGGCGCGAGAGTGGAACGATGCATTTCACGGATGGCAGTAAGTTCAAAGGCGGTTGGTTAGGCTCGGCAAAATCTACGATTCCAGTGCCAGAAAACATGACCCAATTCGCGGGAGTGACGAATCAGTTTTTCTCCACCGTGCTGCGTCCATCCGAACCGATGCTCACAAGCATGTGGGCGAAGTCATCGCAAGTTTCGATCCCCTCTGGCACACTTCCAGTCACATCCGTGCGAGCCGGGCTGCATTTGCCGGCCGTTGAACTCAAGCCTACCGAACTCAAAGCGCTTGAATACCGCATCTTCATCGGCCCTAGGCACAACATGATGCTTCGCCGCATGGAAAAACATTGGGGCGAGGGTTGGGGCGATGTGATGCAGTACGGACTGTTCTGGTTCGTTTCGCGCCCGCTCAATTTTCTGCTGAATACCTACCACAGTTGGCTGGATGGAATCGCCAGCAAGTGGTCATGGGGCCTCGCGATCATCCTGCTCACCATCACCGTCCGCACCTTCATTTGGCCGCTTCACGCCAAGTCCACGCACACCATGAAGCGCATGGCCAAGCTCAAGCCGGAGATGGACATGCTGAAGGAAAAATATCCGGACGACCCCAACAAGATGAACACGGAGATGATGGGACTCTACCGGAAATACGGTATCAACCCACTGGGTGGCTGTCTGCCGATGTTCCTGCAAATCCCCATTTTCTTCGGGTTTTACCGCATGCTGCAATACGCCGTCGAATTACGCGGTCAGCCGTTTTTGTGGGTCAATGACCTCTCGCAGCCAGACACGCTACACACCTTGGGCTTGCCTTTCGCATTTCCATTCATCGGCAGTGAACTGGACATCAACATCCTGCCCATCGTCATGGCCATCACCAGCTTCTTGCAGATTAAGATGACCCCAATGACCGGTGATAAAATGCAGCAACGCATCATCACGTTCATGCCCTTCATGTTCTTCTTTTTCTGCTACAACTTCGCTTCCGCACTCGCTCTCTATTGGACCACTCACAACATCTTCTCGATCGGCCAAACATGGCTCATGAACAAAATGCCTGAGCCGCAACTCAAGCCCATCAAGGGCGCTGGCAAGTCGTGGGTCCAGCGCATGGCCGAGCGCCAAGCTGAGATGCAAAAGCTCCAAAAAAACAACAGTGCGGACGGCAGCATGCGCGATGTGACTCCAGAATCGAAAAAGAAACGCCCACCGCGCACCGGCGGTTGAGCCAGACTTTGCCCGATGCATACCACTTCCACCACAGAGCCGACCGCTGCATCAGGTGTCGTCTTTGAGGCGCGTGACTTGCGGAAAATTTATCACACCGGCGAGGTCGCTGTGATGGCTCTGGATGGAATCGACCTCGAACTCAATGCTGGCGAAATGGTCTGCCTGCTGGGAGTTTCTGGCAGCGGAAAGTCCACCCTGCTGAATATCCTCGGTGGGCTCGATCAGCCGACCTCCGGCGAGTTGATCTACAAAGGCTGGAAACTCGATGGCTCAAACGAGAAGACGCTCACCATGTTCCGCCGCAATTGCGTTGGCTTCGTTTTTCAATTCTACAACCTCATCCCGTCCCTCACCGCCCGCGAAAATGTCGCGCTTATTACCGGGATTTCACGCAATCCTATGACGGCGGAAGAGGCACTGGATATGGTGGGACTCAGTTCCCGGATGGACCATTTCCCATCCCAACTCTCCGGCGGCGAGCAACAACGCGTGGCAATCGCACGAGCCATCGCCAAACGCCCCGAGGTATTGCTCTGCGACGAACCCACCGGCGCACTCGACATCAACACCGGAATCACTGTGCTGGAGGCGGTGGATCGCATCAATCGCGAACTCGGAACCCTGACCGTAGTGATCACCCACAACGCGGTGATGGCAGAAATGGCCGACCGGGTGTTGCACCTCTCCGACGGCAAAATCGTCAGTTCGCATCGCAACTCAGTCCGCTTGCCTGTCTCGGAATTGAAGTGGTGATTTCAACTCAAATGCCGATTTTTAGAACAACGAAAAACGCGAAAATGACGAAATTTGAGAGAGTTATGAATGCTTCCGAATTCGTAAGCCATCCTTTTGCATGAATGGTCGGGCTGGCGGGATTGACTCTGCTGCGCGACGTCCAAGCGGCATGCGCTTCGCGTTTTACTTGGGGCCGCTGAGAGCGGCTACCGCGTTCAAACCCACTTCGTGGATTCTCATCCCGCCGTAATACCAAGGGACATCCAAGAAACTTTGATCATCGATCCGCTATCGACGTTCAAAAATGGTCGGGCTGGCGGGATTCGAACCCACGACCCCTTGCCCCCCAGGCAAGTGCGCTACCAGACTGCGCTACAGCCCGTCTCTCAACGGGTGGCCAAGCAATCAGGGCAAATGCAGGTTGGCAAGCACGGAAAATCCTGAGATTGCATGCGCCCATGCAGCGCGTGAAAACAGCAATTGTCGGGGCCAGCGGATACTCAGGAATGGAGCTACTGCGCCTGTTGCTCGGGCATCCGGGCGTAGAATTGGTAGCGGTGACTTCACGTCAAGAAGCGGGAAAATCGCTTGCTCAGGTGTTCCCGCGCTTTCGCGGAGCGGCGGGTGCTGATCTCACATTCATCGAGCCGGACACAGACGCCATCGCGGCGACTGGTGCGCAGGCGGCGTTTTTGGCTCTGCCGCACGGCGTGGCGGCAGAAATTGCGCGGGCTCTCCTTGAGCGCGGTCTGCGGGTGCTCGATCTGAGCGCGGATTTCCGGCTGCATGATCCTGCGGTCTATGAGGAATTTTACGGTCACACGCACCCCGCGCCGGATCTGCTGGCGGAGGCGGTTTACGGCCTGCCGGAAATCCGCTCGGAGGAAATTAAAGCCGCGCGTTTGATCGCTTCACCCGGGTGTTACCCCACCAGCATCCTCCTGCCGCTCTTGCCGCTGCTGCGCGAAAATCTTATCGTACCCGGAACCATCGTCGCCAACTCGATGAGCGGCGTCAGCGGAGCCGGACGCAAGGCAGACGTTTCTTTGTTATTTTGCGAGTGCAACGAAAGCACCCGCGCTTATGGCATCCCGAAACATCGGCATCTCTCAGAAATCGAGCAGGAACTCTCGCTCGCCGCTGGCGAAACGGTCATTATCAGTTTCATTCCGCATTTGATCCCGGTGAACGTCGGCATCGCCTCCACCATCACGGCCAAACTGCGCGACGGGGTCTCACCAGCCGCCATCGGCCACGCTTTAGAAAACGCCTACGCGGGCATGCATTTCGTGCGCCTGCTGGGCATGGGTGTCTGTGCGGACACCAAAAACGTCACCCGCACCAACTTCATCGACATCGGCTGGCACCACGATCCGCGCACCGGACGGGTCATTCTGACAAGCGCCGAGGACAACCTCGGCAAAGGCGCTGGCGGACAAGCGGTGCAAAGTTTCAACCTGATGTTTGGCTTTTCCCCGACTGATGGATTGCAAAATTTTTGAATGATCTTCACCTTGCGCGTCCTTCCTAGTTCTCAATGGATTTCCCGTTCACACGCATCAAAGGCGGAGTCGGCGCACCGCAGCGGTTTCTCACCAGCGCGGTGAGCTGCGGCATTAAAAATCCAAGTTCCGAGCGGCTGGATCTGGCATTGATCTATTCTGAAGTGCCTTGCAGCTCCGCTGGCACCTTCACCACCAACCGGGTAAAAGCCGCACCCGTGCGTGTCTCGCAGACGAATATGCGGAAAAATGCAATTCGCGCGATCATCGCCAATTCCGGCAACGCCAACGCCTGCACCGGCGTGCAAGGCATCCGCGACGCCAATGCGATGTGCGATGCCGTCGCCAAGCCGCTCCGCCTCAAACGCTCCGAAATCGGCGTCTGTTCGACCGGCGTGATCGGCTTGCCGATGCCGATGATGCGCATCGAGCCGCATTACGATGGCCTGATCGCACGTCTCGGCCCAAAAAACGGCAGCGACGTCGCAGCCGCAATCATCACCAGTGACACCCACGCCAAGGAGTTGGCGATTTCCTTCGACCTCGGCGACCACCGCGTGCGCCTTGGCGGCTGTGTGAAGGGGGCTGGCATGATCTCCCCCAGCATGGCCACCATGCTCTGCTTCATCACCACCGATGCGCACATTCCTGCGGAAACTCTCAGCAAGGACGTGCTCGAGTGCGTGGAAGAAAGTTTCAACCGCATCACCATCGATGGCGACATGTCCACCAACGACACGGTGATGGTGATGGCCAACGGTGCTTCAGGCATGCCGCCGATCCGCCGCAATGGCGGACGCTGCAAGCAGTTCCGCGCCGCCCTGCGCTGGCTCATGCTCGAACTCGCGAAAGCCGTCGTCCGCGATGGCGAGCGAGTCACAAAATTCGTCACCGTCCGGGTCAAAGGCGCACGCACCTACCTCGATGCCAAAAAAGTCGCGGAAGCGGTTTGCAAGTCGGCGCTCGTCAAAGCCTCATGGAACGGCGGCGATCCGAATTGGGGACGCATCATTCACGCCGTTGGCTACTCCCGCGCCCGCATCCGCGAGGAGCTGGTGGACATCCACATCGGTGGCAAGGCCGCCTGCCTCGGCGGACTGCAAGCAGACACGCCCATGGATGATCTGCGCATCGCCGTTTCCGTGCCAGAGTTCGAAATCGTCATCCACCTCAACCAAGGCACCGCCGACTACACCATGTATTCCAGTGACCTCTCCCCCGAGTACATCGACTTCAACCGCTCAGAATACGCCTACTGGAAACAAGCGCGTAAAGACGGTCTGATCTGATTTTTCCGCTGTTTGCCATCCTGTTCGACTCAAATGGGAACAGCGAAACGCCGAGGCGGTGAGAACGCAGAGGTTTTTCGCAGAGAAACTTTGGAATCAAAAAACTTTGCGTCCCTTCGCGACCTCCGCGGCTTTGCGGTGAAAAAATATCATCTATAACCTCACGGATGACGTTGAGGGCGATTCAACTCGTCCGGTTAATTGATTGATTCCCCGTTTTCCCGCTCGGCACGACGGAATTCCTCCATTTCACGCTTCAGCGGCTCCCAATAAATGCGGTCTTTTTCCTGTTCTACCCGGACCTCGGCATCGAGGGCGGCGCGGAGTTCCGGTAAACTCCCGTCACGCGCCAACGCAAGCAATGGCCTGACCGTCTCAAGCCGTGAAGTTTCATCAGGAAAACGCGACGTGAGCTCTCCGAGAAGTTCCGGTGACCGTGCCTCAGTCAGCCAGAATGCAACCCAAGAGGGCTGCGGGTCTGATGAGTTCTCTCGGTAATGAATGGAAACCAGTGCTTCGATGACTGGCCAATCTTTCGCCCGCTGCGTCTTCTTCGCTTGGACGAGATCGGGAACACTAAGCAGATCGAACTCATTACCCTCCACATCCCCGATCACTGTCCGGCGCTCCCACAGTTTTTCAAACGAATCGAGATCCCGCAAGGAGCTCATCACATCGATCCTCAGTCCCTCAACTCCCGGAGCCGTGCATCGGAAATGCACCGCGTGACCGCGCGCCAAGACCTCAGGACTAAAGCGCGGCACTGCAATCCGCTTGGCACTGAGTATGGCCAAAGCTTCGTGTAGCTTCGTGAAATTGGCCTCGTCGGCCAAAATCAGGAAGTCCACGTCCTTGCTAACTTGCGCCGCGCCGTAAAACACGCAGGCCTGCCCGCCCATGAGAAGCGTTCGGGTTCCACTGGCTTGGATCGTAAAAAGGACTTGTCGGATCGGGGTCTGGATCAAGGGTTCCTCCTAGGGCTAGATATTGCGCGAAAATCTTTTCACTCTCCCGGAAGCGCTCCATCGGAGTGAGCATCGCCCACTCCTGCCATTCCTCCGGCCAATCTTCAAATTTCACATTACCTAAATACGATCACCACCGGACTTGTCCAACATTTCATCAAACGAGGGCGGCCCTGATCTTCACCGCACTTGGCTCTAAAGTTGAACGAATTTCAGATTTAACCGCGGATCACGCTGAATACACGGAAGAAGAAGGGTTTGAGTTTTTTGAAACGGAACCTGTTTCGGGATGTGCGCATCTCGTCCGAGATTTAAATTTTTGCAGCCACACTGCGACATCCGCTTTTTGCGGCAAAAAATCCAATCACCCTCTCTTCTTTCGAAAATTTCGACCCTTTCGCTGTTCCCATTTCTGAATCTCAGGTCTGCTCCGGGCAGATTTTCACCCGCCAAACCCACTCAAATAACCCACGAAAGTAGCTCGAAAAGCTCACCATTTCCTTGAATTTCTGCCTTCAATCTCGGTTTGGAGCAGCCTACAAAAATTTTTGGTTACAATTTCGTCACCATGCATGACTTCGGCACATCCGCCTTCGCCGTTTATGGGCTGGTGGTTGTCGCGAGCATTATCGTCGCGAGCAACCTATTGCCATGGGTAAGCGCGTACCTCATTCAGCCAAATTTTGGAGTCAATCGTCCCGCCAGCCACGGAATTTGTCCGTCGTTTGGTGGCGCTGCTCTCTTGCCGTGGTGACGTGCATGTCGGTCTCGTTGCAGCCGACGATCCTTACCGCTAGCTCGTCTTCATTGGTCCCAATCGCTTATTTTGCGCCGAAATCTGCGCCTGTCCCGAGTCCATTTGTATGGGTGAGTCCGCCCCCGACCGCACCCTTCGTTACGAAGAACACAAACTCTCCGACCAGTTTTCAGCAAGCTTGGCAAGGCACCGCACGCCCCGCCGCGCCCATCGTCGTGAAAGCGGCTGCCAA
>JBGSLX010000382.1:0-3254 GCA_041740475.1 Akkermansiaceae bacterium
GTCACCGCGTGGCGAGCGGCGCGCACCGCGTGTGCCGTGCCCCATGGTTTTTCGCGGCCATCAGGCACGCTGTATTCTGCGGGCAGGTCATCGAGTTTTTGAAAGACGTAACCCACCTCAATGCGGTCAGCAAAACGTGCGCCGATTCCCTCGCGAAAGGCGTCTGCAAAGTCCTCGCGGATGATGAAAACCACTTTGCCGAAACCAGCGCGGATGGCGTCAAAAACCGAGTAGTCGAGAACAGTTTCCCCATTTGGGCCCATGGGATCGATTTGCTTGAGGCCGCCATAACGGCTGCCCATACCGGCTGCGAGAACGAGAAGCGTAGGTTTCATGTGAGAAGAGGCGTGATATCCGCCGCCGCTGGATGCCAATTCCCGTTACGTCTGACAATAGCGGAGTGAGCACAGATCGATTTGTGGCTCTCAATCGCTCGAAATAGCCAACCAAGGAAATTTTCCCTGCTCCTGTATCTCGGCTATTCCGGTGTCATTCTAATCGGCGCTCAGCGCAGATGACGGAGTGACTTTTAGCAGAATGCTTCTAGCATCCCGCTCATGCCGGGCACGCTTCATTTTGAAAATATCACCAAGCGTTTTGGCGCATTCACTGCGGTAAACGGAGTGTCGTTGGAGATTGAACATGGCAAAGTCTTCTCATTGTTAGGACCATCCGGCTGTGGCAAGACCACCTTGTTGCGGATGGCGGCGGGTTTCGAAAAACCGGACGAAGGGCGCGTGTGGCTGGATGGGAAAGACATCACCGAGCTGCCGCCGGAGAAGCGCCCGGTGAATACGGTGTTTCAAAACTACGCGCTGTTCCCGCATTTGACGGTTCGTGAAAACATCGGGTTTGGCCTCAAGATCGCGAAGTTATCGAAGTCGCAAATTTCACAGGAAGTGGACCGCATGCTTGAGATGGTGGACCTTGCCTATCACGCCGATAAACTACCGGCCAAGTTATCTGGCGGGCAAAAACAACGGGTCGGCATCGCCCGCGCACTCGCGAATAAACCGCAAGTTCTGCTGCTAGATGAGCCACTCGCGGCGCTCGATCTCAAGCTGCGGCAGCGCCTGCTGGTGGAGCTCGATGCCATCCACGACGAGGTGGGAATCACGTTTCTCTACGTCACCCACGACCAAGGAGAAGCGATGTCGATCTCGGATACGATCGCAGTGATGAACGGAGGGCGAATCGAACAAATCGGCAAGCCAGCGGAAATTTATGAAACGCCTCGTACTTCATTTGTCGCGGCATTCATCGGCGATACGAATTTCCTCGAAGGTCGCGTGACCGAATCGCTGAGCGAACGATTTTCCCGCGCCGAGATTGAGGGTTTGGGAGCTGTGATGATCGATAACGACAAACCGGTGCAGCCCGGTGATCGGATTCACATTTCACTGCGGCCCGAGAAACTCGTTGTTTCGCGAGAGAAACCGTTAGTGAGTGAGTGGGACAACGTCGTCCCGGGAACGGTGGAGGAAATCATCTACTTCGGCTCGCAAACTCGCTACTGGGTCCGCTGTGGCGAATACCGAATCTGTGCCGAGCAACAGCACCGCACCTTCCAGCTCGATGAAGTCGCACCTAGCTGGGGAGACGCCGTCTGGCTGCGTTGGCACGCGAATGACGGCTATCTGCTCGAACAATATCGCGAGGAAGACGAAGAGCTGCTGACGCTGCCCGAAGAGTGAAGTGGCCCTACTTGCCCCAACGCTCAAGCAAGGTGGCGGCCATCGCGCTCGGAGTTTCCGCAACGGCAATTCCGCACTCGGCTAAAATTTTCTTCTTCGCTTGAGCGGTATCTTCATCGCCGCCGACGATCGCGCCAGCATGGCCCATGCGGCGTCCCGGAGGCGCGGTGGCTCCTGCGATGAAACCCGCAATCGGCTTCTTGCAATGCTCCTTCGCCCAGCGTGCAGCATCGACTTCGGCGGTTCCGCCGATTTCGCCAATCATGATGATGGCCTCCGTTTCCGGATCGTCGTTGAACATTTCCAGAACGTCCTGATGGGATGTGCCGTTGATCGGGTCGCCACCGATGCCGACGCAGGTGCTCTGGCCATAACCGAGCTGAGTGAGCTGCCACACCGCCTCGTAGGTGAGCGTGCCGGAGCGAGAAACCACACCGACGTTTCCGCGTTTGTGGATGTAGCCTGGTGCGATGCCGATGCGGCAGCCGCCATGGCTGTTCTCGCCGAGGCCAGGAGTCACGAGTCCCGGGCAATTTGGACCGACGAGGCGGGATTTTGAGCCTGCTAGCATCGCTTTCACCCGCATCATATCCATGACCGGGATGCCTTCGGTGATGCAAACGATCAGCTCCACGCCAGCATCTGCGGCTTCTAAAATGGCGTCTGCGGCAAAGGCCGGCGGCACGAAAATCGCCGATGCCGTGGCACCCGTTTCTTTCACAGCCTCGCCGACGGTGTCGAAAATCGGCACGCTGTCTTCAAAGATTTGTCCGCCCTTGGTGGGAGTCACGCCGCCTACGATCTTGGTGCCGTATTCGAGCGAGAGCTTGGTGTGGCGCGCACCGAAGGCGCCGGTGATGCCCTGCACGAGGACTTTGGTATTTTCGTCAATGAGGATGGCCATGATTCAGGTAGGTAAAAGAGTGGTGATAACGGAGATTATTGTTCGAGACGGCTGGAAATGGATTCTGGCAGCGTTGCTTTCAATGCCGGGTGAGCCTCGATCAGGCGCGCTATGTCAGCGAGGTCTTTCTGGCGTTTGCTCGGGCGGCGATTCGAATCAGAAAATGCGGCGATTTTTCCCGCAAGAGTGTCTTCGAGGCAGGCGACCCGCATCAAAATTCCATGCACGTCTGCCGCGACCGCGCGCACTGGAAATTTTTGGTAAAATGCTTCGGTGCTGACTTGGATGAGAACTTTCGACTGCCCTTTGAAGTTGATGGACCAATCAAATCTCTGCTCGGAAAAGCCAGCGCCAGTGAGTGCGCTCACTGCGTCATCGATTCTTTCGGCTGCGATAACGAGATCGACATCGGCAGTGGCCATTGGTTCTAGCGACCAATGGTTCACCGCGAGATCGCCAATCATGCACCATAAAATTTCTAGCTTATCCAACGACTGAACCAGAGCGGAGACATCCGAGCCTCCGCCCATCGTTTGCCAGTCGTAGAATTGCCGGAGGGTCATGGAACCGTGGGCAATTTCAGGAAACCGCAGCGACAATCGTCTTCGCGCCGTCGTCCATGCCATCGGCAGCGACGATGTTCAGTCCAGATGCGG
>JBGSLX010000383.1:0-4080 GCA_041740475.1 Akkermansiaceae bacterium
GACCGAAAGAATTAGGCTAATGCGAACAATCAAATGACTCATGCGTGGGCGCGAAGTAAGCCCGCCCGCTGCCCCCTGCCAAGTCTGGAAATGTCAGCTAGATCAGTCGATAAGCGCATTGAGTCAGTCGAAAAATTACCAAACCACGCACTCATCCCGTCGTTAACACCGGAGTGGCTTCCTCCGGCGAGCCATATTCCGAAGCGGCGGCTTCAAGCCGCCAGCACGATCCATAGTTCCGAGGATCTTACACAGGATCATTCCACCATCAGGCGGATGTCTTCGGAGTTACCACGCAGTTCTGGGGCATACATGGCTTTGGCGGTGGCGGGGAGCGCCTTGTAGTTGCCGGGTGCCTCAGCGCGGAGTTGGTAGCGCAGCGAATGGGTGCCGCGTGGCAGAGCGCGGATGAAAAAATCCACCGTTTGATCGCGCGGCTCCATGTAGGCGCTAAATCCTCCCTCGGCGGAAATGTAGCCGCTGAGCGCATCGAGCGACTCGAAACCTGCGGCCTTGGCATCGGAGAAGATGAGATATTCGTATTCGTTTTTACTTTCGAGAATGAGTTCGACTTCAATGCGGTCACCCGATTTCACCGCCGTTCCATCGGCCAGAGGCTCGCGGCGAAAACGTTCAACTTGTTGTTTGACGATCAGAACGTTGGCGTCTGGGACTTCGGATTCCTTTTCCAATGCGATGAGTCTGGAAACATTGCGCTGCACTTTTACTTCGAGCCCCGCCGCGCGGAGTTTGTCCTCGAGAGTGAAGACTTCGAGATAGGCGTTGGCGTAGAGAGTGCCTGTGCCGGTTTTTCGAAGCTCGACGGTATTTTTGCCAGTAATCACGGACTCGCCAGTCAGCGAGATCGTGCCGTCGAAGGTGAAGAGATTATCGCGATTGATACTGACTGTGTGAGCCGGGTTGCTTTTGCCGTTGATGGTCACTTCAACCTTCATATCAGGCGCATCCTCACCGCTGGCCTTGAAGTAGGCCGCGATGGCTTCGATGGCGTAAGCGGTGTCGCGAGTGGATTTCCAATAAGTCGCGTGTTTGCGGTTGTTCACGAGGTATTTGACCAGTGCGCGCGTGTCGGGGTCGTGCGGTTGCACGGCGGCGAGCAGTTTGAGATACCAAGCATGCGCCTCCACCTCGCTGCCGTACCAGAACCACCAGTGATTCGTATTTTGAAGCTCAAGGTAGGCGGTTTGGTTCTCGGCGTCGCGTTTGAGGAATTGAGAAATCATGCGAATCACTTCATCGCGGCGGGCTTCATCACCCTTGCGGTGGTGTTCGAGCCCGAGCAGGCATTTCGCATAGACTGGAAGAGCGATGCGGTCGCGGTGGAGAAAAGCGAGCATCGGTTCGGAATCGCGCTTCGCTTCACCGAGAATCATGCGGACAAAGGCGTCGGACGCATCGCAGTTCCATTTTTCATAACGGCTGTCGGCTTTGATTTTCTGGTTGGCCTTGCGGAGTGCCTCGCGTTCGACGTGGAGCTGAAGCGCTGCGGATTGTTTCCTTTCGTAAGCGATTAACCAGCCGATGCCGGAATTGAGCATGCGTTCTGGGATTTTCGCGCCGTGCGTTTTGGCAACGAGCAGGCCATGCACCACGACCGCAGTGGTGTGAGGATAAGATGGTTCTCCGTAACCCGAGAACCATCCCCAACCGCCGTCGCTGTTCTGCATGGACATGAGTTTTCCGATCCCTGCATGAATCATTTTATCGATCTCGACTTCGTCGAAAACTGGGTTGTTTTGCCATTGTTTCCACTGCGCTGCGCGGTCGGTGGCGTCTCCGAGTTCCTGTGGATTGAAATTGGCGCGCTTGGCTTTGACCTCGGCGAGATTGATATCGAGGTCGCGCAGCATTTGGCGGGCGATCACGGCGGGCACGAAGCGATTGAGTGTTTGCTCGGTGCAGCCGTGTGGATAGCTGGCGAGATAGGGAATCGCATCGACCACCGCGCCCGCGATGGTGGGCGAGAAACGCACGGTCAGCTTGGATTGATCCGGGCGGCGTTGTTCCGGCACTTCCATCAGGATTTCAGCTGACTCCTGATCCGGTCCGATGACGACACTCCATGCGTCCTGCCGCGACATCCCATGCACGAGCACCGGCAGCATGCGCTCGACCGCATCGCCATCGTCGCCGGCATCAGCCTTCATGCGGATGATCGCTTCGCCTTCGCGCAGGGCTTTGACACGCCAATCGACGCGCGCTTCCGAGTGAGTGGCGATTTCGACAGTCTTCGAAGAGCCTTCGATGGCTTCGACACCGCCCTCCATTTCCAGTGAAACTTTGACGGATTTCGGTGCGGCATGGTCGTTGTGGACGACTGCGCTAATCACCGCTTCATCGCGCTCGATGAGGAAACGCGGCGCTTGCAGGCGGACGAGCAAGTCCTTGGAGGTGATGATTTCCGCGCTGCCCTCGCCGACGGTGGTGCCTTCGCCCAAATGCCACACTCGCGCTTTCCAAGTGGTGAGGTTGTCGGGGAATTCCAGCGGGATTTCCGCCCGACCCTCGGCGTCAGTTACGATGGAGCCGGACCATTTGAGAAGATCGGCGAAATCTTTGCGGACTTGGATGCGTGCGCCTTCCATGACAGCCCCATCGTCCATGAGTACCGATCTGCTATCAGTATTTCCGAATGTTTCCGCCGAGGCCATTCTGCCAGACTTGCTCATGGGAGCTCCGCCTAAGGGCAGCAATACCGCGTCATCATCGCCGAAATAGCCAAGCGACTGCATGCCCACGACTTTGGGACGCACAAGATTTCCAGCAGACGGGCGCAATGAATTCCCGCTAGCGGAATCGTCGTATTCGTGGTCCCACTTCCAGAAATTCTCATGGATCGGACCGACATTTGAGCCGCCAGTGATGGCTTCGAGCGCCTTGTCATAAACCGTCAGCACGGTGGTGCCGGTGACGGGTTTGCCATCGGGATGCTTCAAGGTTACTCGAAGCATCGACTCCTCCTGCGGCTTCACCTTTTGCTTCGCGGGTTCCAGCGTGACCTCGATCATTTTACTGACCGGTGGCAGGAAAATTTGTTTTACCGCTTTGTGAACCTTGCCGTCCTGCACAGTGACGCCTTCGATGAACATGTTGGGCATGTCCTTGAGCGTGAGCGGCACCTCAATTTCTAGGCTCTTGCCGTTCAGTTGGACGCGTTTTGTCTCAGGAGTCGCGCCATCGGCGAGGTGGAGAAAGAGCCAGACATGAGCATTCTCATGGTCAGAGTTGATCCGGAGTTTCACGCTTTCGCCAGACTTGTATACAGATTGATCGGAAACGAGTTCGAGCGCTCCAAATTTCCACTCCTGCGGATCATCGCGACCCGAGCCGTGAATGTTAAGGATGGTGGCCCCTTCCACGGCATCTCCATCGGCAAACGAAAGGCTGGCAGCGAGGCGATACTGGCCAGTGGCGGGTGCCGCGAATCTCTGTTTCGTCATTCCTTCTGCATCGGTGGTGATGGGCCATGATTGGGTTTCTTTTTCGATCACCCGACCCTCTGGGTTCACCTGCAAATGGTAAATTTTCAGCGTTCCTTTGGCTCCTGCCACGGGTTTGCCAGCGAGATTCGCCGCGGAGATGGTGGCCTCGATGTCGTCGCCGGACTTTGCATGTCCACGGTTGGTCCAGACGGCGACCTCGAAGGGTTTGCGCGCAGCGATGACTGAGCCCGTGCCACGCTCTTCGCGCCGAGAGGCGTCCACCACGCGGGCTTCGATGGTGTAGTTCGCGTCCATGTCGCCGTGCATCTCCTTCGCGGAGGCGGTGTCGATTTCCAGCGTGGCGCTGCCGTCCTCGCCGATGGGAACGGATTGTTTGAGAATCAGCTCACCGGACGTCCAGCGTAGGATCCTCCGCTCCCACAGAGCAGGAGCGATGCAGCCCCAGCTTTTCCACGTGGGATGCCATGATGCTTCCGTGTTGTTCCACCAAGCGCCGCGGCCGTAGAGCCAGTCCCACCGCCAAGTGGGAAACCAGCGCTCGCTGAGCGCGGATCGCGTCACGATGATCTCGACGTTCGCGTGTCTCACGGGTGCGCCGTGGAAGTAGCTCGCTGTG
>JBGSLX010000384.1:0-1617 GCA_041740475.1 Akkermansiaceae bacterium
GAATTTCCATGGAGAAAATCCAAACACGCCACCACGGCCTAAGCAACCCAAGGATCGGCGGACATCTGATTGAGAAATTTCTCCGAAAAGGAAGGTTGCGCATTGTTCATTCTCGCCTAACCAATCACGACGTTTTTCAAACATCGTCGGAATTTATCTCACCTTATGAAACTCCTCTCTCCCCTCAGCGTCGGCGAATTAAACTTAGCGAACCGTGTCCTCATGGCGCCGTTGACGCGTTGCCGCGCGGATGCGGATCACAATCCCACGCCACTGATGGTCGAATACTATGCGCAACGTGCCAGCGCGGGTTTGATCATTGCGGAGGCGACGATGGTGATGGAGGGGAATTCCTCGTTCTGGATGGAGCCGGGAATTTACTCGGAAGCGCAGGTCGCAGGCTGGAAGCACGTGACCGATGCGGTGCATGCAAAAGGCGGGAAAATCGTTCTCCAACTCTGGCACGGCGGACGCGCCTGCCATCCTTTGCTTAACGGCGGGATCCAGCCCGTCGCGCCGAGCGCCATCCCGATCACCGGTGACGAAGTGCGCACACCCGAGGGCAAGAAACCCTATGTCACCCCGCGCGAACTGCGTGATGAGGAAATCCCGGAGATCGTCGCTGGATTCCATAAAGCCGCAGAAAACGCCAAGGCGGCTGGCTTCGATGGCGTCGAGATTCACGGCGCGAATGGTTATTTGCTCGATGAATTTTTGCGCGACAGCGCAAACCACCGCGTGGGCCCGTATGGCGGATCCCTGGAGAATCGCGCTCGACTGATGTTAGAGGTGGTGGATGCAGCCATCACAGTGTGGGGCTCGGGACGCGTCGGATTGCGCATTTCACCGCTGAATAGCTACAACAGCATGAAAGATAGTGATCCGGTCGCACTCACGACTTACATGGCGCAGCAGACCAGTGCGCGGGGCATCGCCTACTTGCATGTGATGCGCACCGATCTCTTGCAGATCCAGAGCGGTGATGTGCTGAGCCCGGCTCGCGAGCATTTCAAAGGCGTCCTCGTCGGAAACATGAGCTACACAGCAGCCGAAGCGGAGACGGCGATTGCAGAGGGTCAACTCGACGCCGTCGCATTTGGCGTGCCGTTCATTTCCAATCCCGATCTTCCCGAGCGCTTCGCCGCAGATGCACCTTTGAACGAGCCGAAACCTGAGCTTTTCTATGCGCCCGGACCTGAAGGCTATATCGACTATCCTGCGATGTAAGAGCGGCTCATGAGGAAGTTTGCCAATCTTCCAGACCATGGGAAATCACCCACCAAAAGCATCCGCAGGCACACCGCGTGCAGCGAGGCCGCGGATGACAAAAAGTCTGCCGGCGTGCTCTTCTTCTACGCTTTTGTGCACGCCGGTGGTGACGAATAGCTCAGTAAAATCCGGCCCGCCGAATGCGCAGGCGGTCGTTTCCAGACATGGCAGATGGACGCGCTGAATCTCGTAGCCCGAGCGCGGATCGAAGCACACGACGCAAGCGCCGTGGCAGAAAGCGATCCAGAGATTGCCCTCTGCATCAATGGTCATGCCGTCTGGCGATGCCTCGATATGGCTCGTGTCGATGACCCGGCGCGGCTGAGCGAGTTCGCCGTTTTCCGGATC
>JBGSLX010000385.1:0-7803 GCA_041740475.1 Akkermansiaceae bacterium
GGAATCCGTCGCCGTGTATTCCGAGGCGGATGTGGATTCGATGCACGTCCAGCTCGCCGATGAGGCGGTCTGCATCGGCCCGAGTTCCAGCAAGGAATCCTATCTGAAAATGGACCGCATCATGGCCGCCGCCGAGATCACGGGTGCGGATGCGATCCACCCGGGATATGGTTTTCTCTCGGAAAACGCGCGCTTTGCAGAAATTTGTGAGTCCTCAGGCGTCACCTTCATCGGCCCATCTGCGAGGGTGATCGCGATGATGGGAGACAAGGCCACCGCCCGCGCCACCGCGACTGCGAACGGCGTGCCGATCACTCCCGGTTCGGACATCATGCCAGACGCGGAAACCGCTCTGGAAGAGGCCAAACGCATCGGTTTTCCCGTCATGATCAAGGCCACAGCCGGCGGCGGCGGGCGTGGCATGCGGCCCTGTTTCAAAGAAGAAGATTTCATCCAGCTTTTCCAAGCCGCCTCCAGTGAGGCGATCGTTTGTTTCGGCAACGGCAGTTGTTACCTCGAAAAATTGGTGCTCAACCCACACCACATTGAGATCCAGGTCATCGGCGACCAACACGGAAATTACGTGCATCTCGGCGAGCGCGATTGCTCAATGCAGCGCCGCAACCAAAAGATCATCGAGGAATGTCCCTCACCGCTGCTCACGCCGGAAATGCGGGCGAAAATGGGTGATGCCTCGGTGAAATTGATCCGCTCCATCGACTACCAGAACGCGGGAACCATCGAGTATTTGGTCGATGAGAAGGGTGAGAATTTCTATTTCATGGAAATGAACACGCGGATCCAAGTGGAGCATCCGGTCACGGAAGAAGTGATGGGTTGCGAGCTGATCAAGGAGCAAATCCGCGTCGCCGCTGGTGAGCCACTCTCACACCACGTGCTGGAAGCCACTGCGCGCGGACACGCCATCGAGAGCCGCATCAATGCGGAAGATCCTTACAACAACTTCGCGCCCAGCCCCGGCACCATCGAGCTTTGGTATGCTCCCGGCGGCAAGGGCGTGCGCGTCGATACTCACGTTTACAGCGGCTACACCGTGCCGCCGCATTATGACTCGATGATCGCCAAGCTGATCGTCACCGCCGCCACCCGAGAAATCGCCATCGCACGGATGCGCCGTGCGCTTGGTGAGTTCATCATCCGCGGCATCAAGACCACCGTTCCGTTCCAGTTGGAAATCATCAACCACCCGGATTTTATCAGCGGAAACTACGACATCGGCTGGGTCGCTCGTTATCTTGAGGAGAAAAAGGAAGCCTGATCATTTTTCATCCGCGTCCTTTTTCGGCGCTGGCTTGGCTTTGTCGAATTTGCCCGGCTCGGTGTGCGCTGGGCGCGCTGGCAATTCGATTGGCCGCGCATGTTGTTCAGGTTGCTCGGTGATGATGCGGATGTTTTTCAGTCGGATGGCTCGTTGTTCGGCTTTGGCGTCATTTCCGCATGAGTGAATTTTGAAGGCGATAGGGCCCTTGCGATACGTTTCATCGACCAGATGGCAAGTCGGCACGCCATTCACCCAGACCTTGATCGTGCTGCCGATGCATTCGATCCGGAAATGCGCCCACTCGCCCAATTTGAACGCGGCGCGTCCTCGCTCGTTATCGGACAAATCGTGCATCCACGTCCAAGAATCGCCGAAGTCGTTAAAAATGCCACCGGTCCAAGCGCGCGGCGTATCGTCGATTTTCACCTGATACCCGTTCAGCCGCACTTTGGCATCTGCGGCGGCGTCCACACAGCGCAGCAAAATGCCGCTGTTCACCCGTGGATCATCCTTCAAATCGAGTTCCAGAATGAAATCTTGGTACTCGCCTTCAGAAGTGACGAATGAGTGCTCAGGAGTTTTCACCCGCTGCCGCAGCACCAATTCACCGTCCTCGACCACCGCCGTGCCGCGATCCTCCAAACCGACCATTTTCCAGCCGCTCAAGTCCCGCCCATTGAACATCTGCACCCATGGCTCGGCTTCCGTTTTAGGCTCCGCCGCGCTCAGGCACATCGCCGGACTCAGCAAGGCAACCATCAACCAGCGCGAAAAAACGGACGTTCGTGGCTTCAACTTGTCGCGGGTTGAGCGTTCAAACTGAGGTGATTGGATTTGGGTGGGTTTCATTGTGATCATATTCGGATCAGGGACTTATCCCGCGCGTCTCATTTGCGCAAACAGGAAAACTCAGCACGTCCAGGGAGGTGCCTACACTTGGGATTATTGCATGAACAAGTTGGCACAAATGGGATGAATTTGAACCGCCAAGACGCTAAGTGCGCCAAGGGAATTCCAAAATGCCCCCCGCCAATTCGATTTTCCATTTCTTGAACTTGGCGCACTTGGCGTCTTGGCGGTGAAACAACTCTTCCTTCACCATGCTACGACGAACTCTCCCAAATGTGGCCGACATAGCCTGCTTGGCAGCTCCAAGTCTAGCGATCCACCGAATTGACAATTTGTCTCTCGTTCCATAGTCAGGGGTCATGACCGAATCGACGCAAGGCACGTGGTTTTACTCGAAAAATGGAGTGCAAGAAGGCCCCGTGACCTTTGCCGAGTTGCAGGCACAAGCGCGTGAAGGCGCGCTGAATCCGCGCACGGACTTGGCTTGGACAAGTGGCATGGCCGATTGGAAACCGACTGGTGAGATTGAGGATTTGTTCGAAAAACGTGTCACGCTGCCGCCGCCCACACCCACGCCACCTGCCGCGAATCCGTATCAGTCGCCCGCTCACAAAGAGTCCTTTGAATTGAACACGGAGAATGGCAGTTGGCCGGGCGCACGGCGTCGCACGTTTTATCTCATGACGATGGTGTTTCCATTCGTGTGGAATTTTCTTTTTGCCATAGGAGCCGTATTTATCGCGCAGCAATTCGGCGCGGATATCGCAGGCATCGCCACGACTGTGGCGTTTATCGTGCCGATTGTGTTGTCGATTTATTACAGCTTGGAACGTCTGGCGAATGTCGGCATGAGCCGCTGGTGGTATTTGGTGCTCATCGTGCCCATCATCAACATCTGGGTGATTTATCGGATCTATGTTTGCCCGGCAGGCTACGCGGTCCACAAGAAGCTCGATTCTGCGGGCACAGTGCTCGCCATTTTCTTCTGGCTGATATTCGCGTTCTTCCTGCTGATGGTGGTCGGCATTGTCTTGGTGATGCTCGGTATGGTGGGAGATCCAGAGATGCTCAAGCAGATGGAAGAAGCCTTCCGACCTTTTATGGAGGAAATCACTAAACCGTGATCCGCTGCTCCAAGGCGGCGGATGAGCGTCGCGAGTCTGGGGCGCTCGAATGCTGGCTTCTTCACGGCGCAGTGGGCGCTGCGGCGGATTGGCGCGGCTTCGCGAAACGCCTCGCCGGAGCGAAAACGGGCACTCGCGCGGTCGATTTGTGGCGTTTTCTGGAATGTGCGCCGATGCCCTTGGCGGACTTCGGCGCGGCGTTCAATGCGGATGCTGGCGGCGAAGTTTCGCGTGGTGAGCGGCGAGCGTTGTTGGGTTACTCGATGGGCGGGAGATTGGCGTTGCACGCCTTGTTGCAGCAACCGCATCCGTGGCAAGCAGCGGTGATCATTTCCGCGCATCCGGGATTGGAACACGTCGCCGAGCGCGAAGCCCGCCGCACCGCCGATGCCGAATGGGCGGCCATGGCGCTCACGGCAAACTGGCAGGATTTTATCGCGGCGTGGGATGCGCAGCCAGTGCTCACTTCAACGAGCGTCCGCACGCCTCAGATGGACGCCAGCTTGGCACTGCGTCGCAGGGAGATGGCCCGCAGTTTCGTCGATTGGTCGCTTGGCAATCAAGAGTCGCTGTGGCCACGCCTGTGTGAAATCAAGGTGCCGGTGCTGTGGGTGGCTGGCGCAAACGATCCGAAGTTTCTGGAACTCGCGCACCGCGCCGTAGCGGAAATCCCGACTGCCAAGCTGGCCATCGCGCCGGATGCCGGTCACCGCGTGCCATGGCAGGCAGAAGAATGGCTGGCTGCTGAAGTCGCAGGGTTTCTCAATCTGGGATGATGCTCGGTCGAGAATTTTGAACAGCGAAACGTTCGAAATGAACGAAAGAAGAATGAAGAAGTGCGTTTGAAGAAATCCCCTAAAGGGGTGACTCACCACTCTGCTGAAACTCATTCTTTTTTAGCCAATTTCGTCGATTTCGTTGTCTCAATTCCCGAACTCAGGGAAATAAATTACTCACTCCATGCGGAACCCCGCGGCCGTTTCGCGTGCCCATTGGTCTGCCGCGACTACGGCTTCCAAGCTGCTAGAATCTCGAACTTCATGCGCGTCCATCACGCTGGTGACGCAGTGCCAGATACCGTGAAACGGCAGTTTTCCCGTGCGGAAAGCTGCCACCGCCACCTCGTTGGCCGCGTTGAACACCGCTGGCAGCGTGCCACCCACCAGCCCAGCTCGGCGGGCCAATCCCAGCGCTGGGAAATCCTCATCGCGCGGTGCCTCGAACTCGAGCTTCGCCAACTCCGCGAAATTGAGCGGCTGCAATCCGCCGCGCAGCCGCTCCGGCCAGGTGAGCGCATACTGAATCGGAAAACACATGTCTGTCCGACTCAGTTGCGCCAGCACCGAGCCATCAGTGAACTCGACCATTGAGTGGACGATACTCTGCGGATGAACCACCACATCGATGCGTTCCATGCCGATGCCGAACAACCAGCGCGCCTCGATCATTTCCAGCCCCTTGTTGAACAACGTGGCGGAATCAATCGTGATCTTCGGCCCCATCTCCCACGTCGGATGTTTCAGCGCCTGCGCCGGCGTGACGTGCTTGAGTTGATCCGCTGGCAGCATGCGGAACGGCCCGCCAGACGCGGTGAGAATGAGCCGCGAAACTTCGGATTCGCCGCCACGGTGGCCGTCGAGGCATTGGAAGATCGCGTTGTGCTCGCTATCCACCGGCAGCAGTTTCACGCCCATCTGCCGCGCCGCGCGGGTGATCACTTCGCCGGCCATCACCAGAATTTCCTTCGAGGCGATGGCCAAATCTTTGCCCGCTTGGATCGCGGCGAGTGCCGGATGCAGACCCGCCGTGCCGACGATGGCGACCAGCACGATGTCCGCTTCTTCCAGTGTCGCGATTTCCGCCAAACCATCGGCCCCGAGGTGCAGCTTCACGTTTTCCGGCAGCATGCGGCGCAGCGCGGATTCTTGGCTGGCATCGTAGAGCGCGACATGGCGCACGCCCGTTTCGCGCGCCTGCTGGGCGAGCGTTTCGATGCTACTGTTAGCGGCGAGGCCGATGATTTCGATGTGCTCAGGCAGCTCGCGAGCGACTTTCAGCGTCGAGCAACCGATCGATCCGGTAGATCCTAACAGCACCACACGGCGTTTGCGGGGAGACTTCATGCGGGTTGGAGCAGGAACCATTGCAGGTAAAAATACAGGGCTGGTGCGGTGAAACAAAGGCTATCGATCAAGTCGAGCGAGCCGCCAATCCCCGGCAACATGCTGCCGGAGTCCTTCGCGTTCAGCGAGCGCTTGACCACGCTCTCCGCTAGATCGCCGATGACTGCTAGCACGGCGAGCAAAAACCCAAGTGCGACGACGTGCCCCCAGCCGCCGAAAAATGCGAGCTGCACGGGAAACCAAGCGTAGAACCCGCAGGCGGCGATTTGCGCGAAGACCAGCGCCCCGAAGAAGCCCTCCCAAGTCTTCGCCGGGCTGATGTGTGGGATCATCTTGTGGCGGCCTATCGCCGAACCCGTGATGTAGGCGCCCATGTCGGTAAATTTCGTCACGGCGATCAACCACAGCAGCAAAAATGCGCCCGGATCACTCACGCGTCCGACCACCGCAAAGCCGCCGGGAACAGCGAAAATCAAGTGCGCCATGAAGTTGAACAAAAACGCGATGTAGCCGAAGCCGAGCACGGTCACGCCCACGGATTGAAGGGATTCGAGACCACGCACCGGCTCGCGGAGTTGCAGGCAGAAAGCACCCGCAAATGCGATGAAAAATGCCAGCGCTTCCAGCCACTCCGGCGGCGTCTGACCCATCGTTAGAAAGCCATATAAAACCGCGCAATAACCCACGCTCAGCAGCATCCCAAAGCGCGGGAAGCACTTCACTCCAGCAGCCCGCAACATGCGGAAATACTCGTAACTGGCGATCACTGTCAGCAGCCCGATCAATCCGAGAAATGCCCACGAGAGCTGGCTCAGAAACACCGCGCAAACCAGCGCCCACAACGAGAGCGTGCTGACCATGCGCCGGACAAATACAAGCGCCTTACTTGAGGCTTTCTTGGGCAGCGGGTCGTCAGCCATGGACTCGAAATCAAAACTGCCATCCACGCCGTGGCAACTCATTCCCACAATTGATGCGAAACCTTTTCCCTCGTTGACGGTTTGATGAATGCGTAAGGGAAACCTTCCCAAATTAAATCATCAATCCACTACCAACATGAAAACAACCACACTACTGACATTGAGCGCCCTACTCGGCTCCTGCCTGATCGCTTCCGCCGAAGACACCACCAAACCGGGAGATCGTCCCGCTAGACCGCTGCCACCCAAGCTGCTCGAAAAATTCGACACTGACGGTGACGGCAAACTCTCGCCCGAAGAAAAACAAGCCGCTCGCGATGCCAGAAAAGAAACGGCTGGTGAGCGCCGCAAAGAAATCTTGGAGAAATACGACACCGACCAAAGCGGTGATCTAAGCGACGATGAAAAAGCCAAGATGCGCGAAGACTTCCAAGCCAAAGCTCTCGAAAAATTTGATACCGATGGCGATGGCCAGCTCAGCGAAGAAGAGCGCGCCGCGATGCCGAAACATCCACGCCGTCCTGGCGGACCCGGCAAGGGTGGCCCCGGTGGCAAACCCGGCAAAGGTGGTCCAGCAGCCGCTGAATAAATCTACGACCTGACAAGTTCTTCTAACACCGCAGCCCGGGAAATCCGGTCTGCGGTTTTTTGTTTTCAAGCTCCGCTCACGCTAGATTGGTGAAAACCGCCTGCACGTCGTCGTCGTCTTCCAGTTTGTCGAGAATCACCTCGACCTCGATCACTTGTTCTTCGGTGAGCTCGATCGGTTGGTTGGAAAGGCGTTGCAGCCCCGCTTTGGTGGCGGTGATGCCGAGCGCTTCGACGGCCTGCGATAGCTGCGCAAACGCCGTGTAATCGCCGATCACCGAGATCACGCCATCATCGGCGTGCATTTCCTCGAGGCCCGCGTCGATGAGTTCGAGCTCGATTTCTTCGAGGCTTTTCCCGGCTGGGGCGGGGAACTCGATGACGGTTTTGCGCGAGAACATGAAGTCGAGCGCGCCGGAGTTCAGGAGCTGTCCGCCGTTTTTATTGAAGATCGTTTTCACGTTGGTCACCGAGCGGTTCGAGTTATCGGTGGCGCACTCGATGTAAAATTGAGAGCCGTGCGGTCCTTTTCCTTCGTAAAACACTTCGGAAATCTCGGAGGCGTCTTTGCCAGCGGCGCGCTTGATCGCGGCCTCGATGTTTTCGCGAGAAAGGTTCTGCGCTTTGGCATTGGCGATCGCCACGCGCAGCCGGGCGTTGCTCTCCGGATCTGGCCCGCCTTCCTTGGCGGCGAGTGTGATCGACTTGGCAAGCTTCGGAAACACTTTGGACATCGTGGCCCAGCGCGATTCCTTAGCACGGCGGCGGCATTCAAAAGCTCTTCCCATAATTTGTAGGTGGTTTCAGTGATTCCGGCATACACCGGGGCGAATATCCAAGCAGGCTCGCGGCGAAGCTCAATAGCGGGTTTCTCCAATTGGAGCGCGGAAATTATTCCGCTTCTTATGGGAGTGATG
>JBGSLX010000386.1:0-4650 GCA_041740475.1 Akkermansiaceae bacterium
CGAGAGTATGCAGAGAAATTTCCATCAGCGAGTTTCCACGAAGGCAAACGCCCGTGGCATGTGCCTGGTGAAGTCGCGCTGCCATGTGCCACTCAGAACGAAATCAACCTCGAAGAAGCCGAAGCACTCATCGCCAACGGCGTGCGCGCTGTCGCTGAAGGCGCGAACATGCCGACCGAACTCGCCGGTGTGCATGCATTGATCAAAGCCAAAGTACTATTCGGGCCAGCCAAGGCGGCGAATGCTGGTGGCGTCGCCGTTTCTGGCCTGGAACAAAGTCAAAACGCGATGCGCATGTCGTGGAGCCGCGAAGAAGTCGATGCCAAGCTCCAAGGAATCATGCGCAACATTCACGGCAAATGCATTCAGCACGGTGCCACGGATGGTTACGTGAACTACGTCAACGGCGCGAACATCGCGGGATTCGTGAAAGTGGCTGATGCTATGCTGGGATACGGGGCTGTTTGAGTACGTTCCGGCACGAAAAGTGCGTCTGGTTGCCAAAATCATCCTCAATCCAAAGCGGCATCGACCGCTCTAACATCCACCCTAATCACCATCCCACATGAACCACGGCGAACGCTCACTCATCATTCACGAACAACTTCGCGGCAAAGTCGCCGTCCATTGCAAAATCAAGATCGAGACTCAGGACGATCTCGCACTGGCCTACACGCCCGGTGTCGCCGCTCCGTGCGAAGCGATCGCGGCGGATCCGGAGCGGGTGTGGGATTTGACGATGAAACGCAACACCGTGGCCGTGGTCACGGATGGCTCGGCGGTGCTCGGTCTCGGCAATATCGGCCCGCGTGCTGCCCTGCCCGTCATGGAAGGCAAGGCGTTGCTATTCAAACAATATGCTGACATCGATGCATGGCCTGTTTGCCTCGATACACAAGACACCAGCTCGATCATCGAAACCATTCGCCACATTGCCCCGGGCTTCGGCGGCATCAACTTGGAGGACATTTCCGCGCCGCGCTGCTTCGCGATTGAGGACGCGCTTCAAGATCTCGGCATCCCGGTTTTTCACGATGACCAACACGGCACCGCCATCGTTTTGCTCGCAGCATTGATCAATGCCGCAAAAGTGATCGGCAAGGACCTCGCGGATCTGATAGTGGTCGTGAATGGTGCGGGAGCTGCCGGCACAGCCATCGCCAAGCTGCTTCGCTGTGTCGGCCAAGACCCGTTAGTCTGCGTGCCAGTGGCCGACATCATCGTCTGCGACACCAAGGGTGCAATTCACGCGGGCCGCGACGATCTAGGGCCAGATAAACTCGCACTGCTCCATTTCACCAATCGCGCTGGCCGCTCGGGCTCGTTGAAAGATGTGCTCGTGGGAGCTGATGTGTTCGTCGGTGTCAGCAAGGGCAATCTTCTCGTCGCCGATGACGTCCGTACGATGAACCGCGATGCCATCATCCTCGCCATGGCCAACCCCACGCCCGAGATCATGCCGGATGAGGCCAAACGCGGCGGCGCAGCAATCGTCGGCACCGGTCGCAGTGACTTCCCAAATCAAGTCAACAACGTGCTAGCATTTCCCGGTATTTTTCGTGGCGCACTGGACGCCCGCGCACCGCGCATCACGCCAGAAATGAAAATCGCCGCCGCCCATGCTCTAGCAGAAGCCGTCCCACACCCAACGCCGGAACAAGTTCTACCCACGGCACTCGATACCACCGTGGCCCCACTCGTCGCCCGCGCCGTCGCCGCAGCCGCAGCGCATAGGGTGTAATAACCGATGGAATGAACCCGCTGCCCCACCTATTCCTCATCCCTTCCGAAGACCTCTGGAAAGAAATCGACCAACGTTTCGGCCCAACCTCATAAGTCATGCCGGTGAAGTATGATGATGCAGCCCGCGAAGAAGGACTCGAAGCCGCCTCGTGGTAAGGGGAACAACAACATGGTCTCCAAACCCGCTTTAACCCCACAACCCCACAACCACACAAGTTACTCGATAAGCCAGCGAGAGGGAGTTTTTCACAGCTCCGGGAACCTCGCCAGAAACCGGAATTCGTTGGGTAAAAGTCATGCGAAAATCTAAATGCCCGCACGGAGCAAGCCAGGCCTGAGTTAAAGTGATGGTTTCCGCCTTTTTTACCCTTCCTTCTCGGACATAACAGAACCCACACCACCCCATGAGCCAGCGAGACGTTCTCATCTTCGCAGATACTAAAACCATCGAACTCAGCCGCGTCTGCCGCATTC
Organism: Akkermansiaceae bacterium; assembly: GCA_041740475.1. Classification (GTDB taxonomy): domain Bacteria; phylum Verrucomicrobiota; class Verrucomicrobiia; order Verrucomicrobiales; family Akkermansiaceae; genus Luteolibacter. The sequence continues at coordinate 2,218 of JBGSLX010000386.1, forward strand.
AAGTTATGACACTATGCAATCTTGACAGGCCGTCTCGCGGTGGGATGATCCCACCATGATCATCACCATGGATTCCAAACGACGGCTCACTTTGCCTGCCTCGGTCGCACCGGCCATGCCGGGCGATGCGTTCGAGGCCACTTTCGATGCGGATGAGGATACCGTGACTTTCAGGCGTGTTGCGGCCAAGCGAGACTGGCTGGCAGTTCTCGCCGAGTGCCCCGTTTCCATGGACGATGTGCCGCCACGCCGTAAGGAGTTCCCCCGTCGCCGCAAGATATGAGCTGGCTCCTTGATACCGATGTCCTGAGCCAGCCAGCCAAGAAGAATGGCAATTCTCAGGTGATCGCTTGGCTTACCGCGGAAAAGGATCACTGCTACACGAGTGCCATTGTCATCGCGCAACTCGCCTACTGGGTGAGAACGAAAGAGGGCCGCCAACGCACGATCCTGCAAACCTGGCTCACGAAGTTGACGGATTCGATGCAGGGAAGGATTCTGGGTTTCAATGGTTCGGTTGCCCACGTCTGGGCGGAGCAGGAGCACTTGTTCGAAAAAGCCGGTGTTAGAATGCCGATTGAGGACGGCTATATCGCAGCGACCGCGCGCCGCCACGGACTCACCATCGCCACGGGCAACGAAAAGGATTTCAAGCGACCGGGCCTCAAGGTCTTCAATCCATTCAAGGGAGCGTGAGATCGGAATCCGACACCGATCTCAAAGCCTTCAGTCGTAACAAAGGCGGCTTCCACCCGCCGCAGTCCTATCGGTATCTCGGGAGCGATGAGTTGGTGAAGCTGATGGATGCGTGACTGGGAATCCACTCGATCCCACGTTCGGTAGGCCTGTGTGCTGAGAACCGCACTAAAATGCCCATGGAACATCTTGGGTTGTCTTCTCCCCGGATTTCCAATATCGAATTCCTGATGATTGCGCTTGCCGAGATTCATGAACTTCCTCTCCACGAAAAACTGCGAATGATGGAAGCCCTGTGGGATGGAATCGCCCCTCTGGAAGCCGAAATGGAAGTTCCCCAATGGCACAAGGATCTTCTCGATGAACGCGAACAACTCATTTCGGACGGTAAAGCCAAATTCATCGACTGGGAAACCGCCAAACTGCAGATCAAGGACGCGATCTCATGAAGATCGAAGTCCTCGATCTCGCTATAGCCGATTTGATCGAAGGCTTCCACTTCTACGAATTGCAGGAAGTCGGCCTCGGCACGTATTTTCTGGATACTCTGTATTCAGACATCGATTCCCTCAGAATCTTCGGAGGCATCCATCGCAAGGCTCACAAAAACCTCCATCGCGCCCTGTCCAAGCGCTTTCCATTCGCCATCTACTACACCTTAGAATTGGAAACCGTCCGCGTCCGATCCATCGTGGATTGCCGGAGAAATCCATCTTGGATCCGCCAGCATCTCGGGAATGCCTGATGGCCGCTAGCCGCGAAATTCAGAGCAGTTCGAATCCGCCACTGAACTCAAAACCCTTCGTCGCACAAAAGGCGGCTTCCACCCACCGCAGTCTTTTCGGTATGTCGGGAGTGAAGAGTTGGTCAAGCTCATGAACTGATGGCAGACATTGTCAAAACCTCGCTTTTGTGGATTGGAGAGCGTTGATCCCATTCGATGGATGTCACAAGGGAATCCAAGCTGCAAACACCGAACCCTCGCAGAAATTGGACTCGTCAGGAGCTGAAAAAAGCGTGAGATTCCTAGTCGATGTCTACAGCCCAAAGAGTTGAGGTGAAGTTGCTCAGGATTGACCTGAATAACTTCAGAACCGTTCCTCAAAAGAGTGAGATCTCTGCTCTCAGGACGATGATTGCCATCGCGCCTGAGAAGTTCTGGGGGCTTATGGAGAGCCTGTTGGAAGATGGTTATTTGCCAAACGAAAATGTCATCGTTCTCAAAGAGAAAGCGAGCGGGAATCTCATTGTGAAAGAAGGCAATCGCAGAATTGGATGCCTGAAACTGATTCATGGACTTCTGGTATACCCAGACATGCCTTCCCATATCCGGAACGCAATCAAGGCAAAAGACTCAGACTGGCTCGTCGAGAATCTCGTCGTGCCGTGCGCTGTTTATGCCGCAAAAGATGAAGCAATTGTGGACCGTATCGTCTCTCTTACCCATGGCAAAGGTCAGAAGGCTGGGCGCGACGGTTGGGAAACAATTGCAAGAGCCCGACATAGCCGGGATAAAGACGGCAAAAGCGAGCCTGGATTGGATCTGTTTGAAAAGTTTCTACAGCACTCGACAAATTTCTCACCGGATCAAGCAGAACGCTGGAGCGGCTCCTATGTGCTCACAGTTCTTGACGAAGCCATCAAGAGGGCCGCACCGCGCTTCGGAGTAAAGACTGCCCGGGAATTGGCCGACACATACCCCAAAGTTGCTCATTTAAAAATTCTGAATGAGCTGAT
>JBGSLX010000387.1:0-8849 GCA_041740475.1 Akkermansiaceae bacterium
GTGCATCCGTCATACAGCGCACGCACTTGCGCGACTTCTGCGGTGGATAGAGCTTTCCATTTCGATTCCAGATCGGTGCCGCCGATGAACGAATCGATGTCAAAGTCCACACCGTTGCGGTTCGGCCCGGTGTAGGCGGGATCGGCAAACATGCTGACATACGGCTCTTTGCTGCGGTATGGCAGGTGATTGCAGGAATAAAATACGTGCCAAAAAAACGGCTTCTGCTGCCGCGCGACGGTTTCCAGCCTGCGCTCGACGCGAGTGGTCACCACTTGCGGCGTGACGAATTGCGCGAACGACTGAAGCTGAGGAAACATGCGGTGGCCAATTGCATTGTCGAAATAAAGCGGGACGACGAAATGAGCCATCACCACGGCTTGGCTCATGTAGATCTTAAAATTGTCGAAGCTCGAAACGGAGACGTGTTCGAAACCAAGCGGCATGATTTCGTAATAAGCCGCGCACCAGTCGCCAATGGCCGCCGTATCGTAGCCACGCTTGCGCAACAACGTGGCAAGAGGCTGGATCTGAGATTTCGCGGCCTCGACCGTCTCGCGATTGGGATACATGTGGCGGATGCCATTCCGGTGCGGATACTGCGAGGCCATCAACTGCAATCCGGACTCCAGCGTCGAAGCGACCGAGGTGTAACAATTTTCAAAACGCACGGACTTCGCCGCCAATTCATCGATCACCGGTGAAACGCCTGCCGCAGCGAGTCCATCACTCCGCTGTGGGCGATAGCCAGCGCAGCCCAAGCGATCTCCGCGTAGTGAGTCTGAGCCGATGATCAGGATGTTTGGCGGTTTGTCATGAGCCGCATTCACAGCCACAGAGCGCCGAGAAGCATATTGGATTCCGATGGCCGAAGCCGCTGTTAGCAGCAGTGCACCGGTCATCACCCAGCCTTTTCTCCCATGGCTGCGAGCATGCCAAAACAAGACGTATCCCAGCAACACGAGCGGCAGCAGCGTGAAGAGAATGAACAAAGCGGCGGGTTTCACCGCTTCTGGGAAATCCAGCATCTTATAATACCAATGACCAAACTCCGCCTCGTTGAGAAAATACGGGCGCGTTTTCATCAGCCGCAGTTTGAAATATCCGTGCAACGCTGCGGCGATGACAAACCCACGCAGCGCGATCCACGCAAAAGCTCGGCTGCGGCAGCGCTGCGACCAACCATCGACCAGCGGCTGAGCTAACAACGTCGCGACCAGCGCCAGCATGCTGTAAGACACGAGGATCCAGAGGTTTTGCTGGATCAAAAACCCGAGGTATTGCTCGCGTGCCAGCGCACTGAACTTGTTCATCATCCCGCCAGAAGTTTGCGTCAGCCGCCACAATGCAATGCCGTAAAGCACTAGCAAAAATACCGTCACGCCCACCAAAACGGGAGCAAATGGAGCCACCGTTATTCTGCTCACTCCACGGCCAGAGACTTCTTTGGATGAGCGATTGGCGAGGCGGCGCAGTGACATCAGGGCATCGATTCGGGCGGATCGAGATATATCCAGCGCGTACTGACCAATTTTTCGATAACCACGCTGCGGCGGGAAGCGAGACCTTCCGGGATGGCGATCCGCAAAATCAAACTGGAACTTTTTCCCGCATTTCCCTGCGCCAATTTGATGATTTTTTCAGCGTCCTCATTGTCAACGGAGACATAGCCAAAAAGCGTTTCTTCGCCACCTAAGGCATTCAGGCGAAAACACACCCAGCGCTTTGGATCTGAAAACTCGTGGCTGTAAAAGGTGTCCCGCTGAACAAAAACCCGGAAATCGAGCGACTGCCCCGCCGGTCTTTCTCTGGCAAACTGGTCCCATGGCATCGGCTGATCACATACCCATGTTTCCCAATCAATAAGCGGGTTTCCCGCCTCGTCGATCTCCAGAAGAACATCCGCGAAGATGTCATTTTCCAAAGTGACGGATGCAAGCCAGAAATTGGCGCGGTTTTCAAAGGCCATCGGCTGCAAGTCACGGATCGTTTTGAGTTTACCCTGAAACAGCGTCTCCGTCTCGCCGAACTTGCGGATCAGTGGGAGGACTCGCTCGGGCTGGCGGACACTGCGCACGAGTTCGTCAGCCGAGCGGGCATTAAAAAATGCTCGCAGTGAGGACTCGATGCGATTGATGAGCTCGATCGCCTGCTTTTCCTCGCGCTCTTCATTTTCAATCAGTGACTCGGTTTCCACGCGGATGTGTCCCGCATGATCCTTTGATTCACGCATTTGACTGAGCGACCAAAGCGCCGCTCCAACGATCGCCACACCCACCAATGCGAACCAACCCCACGGAACTGCCTGCTTCTGAACGGACTTCACACCCCAGCTAGCTTCTTGCGAGTCCAGATTCTTGTCGGCATCGACTAGAACCTCGACGCCCGGTTGGTGCGTGCGCAGCTCCACTTCATCGCGGTCTGGCACATCCAACCTGCTCGGTGCGAGCTGTGAAACAATCGGCCCCAAGCGCACGGGAGCTTCATCTCTCGAATTTCGCTGCGTTTCTGTGTTTTGCAGACGCACGACATTGACCCGCGGGGCGACATCTTCATCGACCTCTCGCAGCTCTACCCGTTTTTTCTTCTCACGCGCCATCGCTGAGAAAAAGGAAAGCCGCAAAACTCCATCGACGCAACGCTCGTATCGCTCTAAATCTGCTGCGCCCCGCTATGTCCGAAGCACCGCGTATCCTCATCATCACTGCCGCCTTTGGCGAGGGGCACAACAGCGCAGCCCGCAATCTGGGGCTGGCACTCGGCGCCGCAGGTGCCGTCATACGGGTCGCCGACCCATGCCTGATTGGCGCGCCGAAATGGACCGATCTGATCTGCCGCGGCTACCGCCTCATCACCACCCGCATGCCGCAGCTCTGGGCGTGGATTTACCGCTCTACCGACCGCTGTGATTTTTCCGACAAGCGCTCGCCCATTCTGCGCTGGCCTGAGCGCGCGCTGGCACAGTTGATCGATGAATTTCAGCCCACCGCCGTAGTCAGCACGTATCCAGTTTACCCGTATTTCATGGCCCGCATCCGTGCCGACATCCCGGTTTTCACGGTGGTGACCGACTCGATCGAGATCAACGCCGCATGGCTGCGAGCACCGGGAAATTACTGGCTCGTCACCGATCCCGCCACGCGAGACGCCATGGTCAGCAAAGGACTCGCCGCGAAAAAAATCATCGATACCGGATTTCCAGTCCACCCGATCTTTTCGAAGCTCAAACCCGTGATCGCCTCGGACGCGTGCGATCCTTTTCGCGTGCTCTATTTCCCCACCGCCCAACTGCCCTTGCTGCGGCGGCATGCGCGAGAATTGCTGGAAACTTCACCCGCCGTGCGACTCACCATCGTGATGGGTCGCAACGTGCGCCGCCTGCATCGGGAGGCTAAGAAAATCAAAAATGACTATCCCGGACGCGTCCGACTCATCGGCTGGACACGCCGCGTCCCTCAGTTGCTGAACCGACATCATTTGGTCATCGGCAAAGCGGGCGGTGCCACTGTGCACGAAGCGATTGCCGCTCGCTGCCCGATGCTGATTCACCACTTAGTCCCCGGCCAAGAAGAAGGAAATCTGCGATTGCTCGAGTCCATCGGAGCCGGTGTTTTGGCAGATTCCCCGGGCGATATGGGCCGTCAGCTCACGAGACTGCTGGCCAACCAAGCCGCCGCTTGGCGCGACATGAAAGACGCGCTCGCACTCCACAATCGCTTCACCGGGGCAAACGCCTCAGCAGATTTCATTCTCGATCACCTCACACCCACAATCACCCCCACATGACGTTCCTATTCGACATCGGTCGCGTGCTTCTCAACTTCGACTTTGAAACTTCGCTCGCCCGCCTGCTACCTCCGGACTGCACTGATCCCCACGAGCGCCTTTCTCGTCTGCTAGAGCGCAAAGACGAATTCGAAACCGGAGTCATCGACCCAGACGACTACATTCTCTGGGCGCTCGACGTGCTCGGCAGCGATGCCACGCCGGAGCAGTTCCGCATCACGTGGCAGCAGATTTTCACTCCCAACGAGCCGATGTGGCATTGCGTCCGCAGACTCTCCGCAGCAGGTCACAAGCTGATTCTTTTCTCCAATACCAACGCCATCCATTGCCCGTGGATCTTTGAGGAGTATCGCGAATTTTCCCTCTTCGATGGCGCGGTGCTTTCATTCAACACCCGCTCCATCAAGCCGCACCCGCCCATTTACCAGCACGCTCTGGATGAGCACGGCCTAGAACCCGCATCGACCTTCTACATCGACGACCTACCCGAAAACATCGCCACCGGCATCGAGTTCGGTTTTCGCTGCCACCAATACAACCTCCACGACCACCAAGCCTTCGAGCAATGGCTCGCCTCCCACAATCTCTGAAATCTCAAATCTCAAATCTCAAATCCCAGATGCCCCTCCTCACCATCGCTGGCCGCCAATTCAGCTCTCGCCTGTTTCTCGGCACCGGGAAATTTCCTTCCAATGAGTCGATGCGCGACGCCCTCGCTGCCAGCGGCACAGAAATCGTCACCGTCGCCCTGCGCCGCGCCGACCTCAGCGGAAAACGCGATCCCTACGCCAATATCCTCGAATTCATCGACCCCGAAAAATACCTGATTCTCCCCAACACCAGCGGGGCCATGAACGCGGAAGAAGCCGTTCGTCTCGCCCGCCTCGCCGCCGCCGCTGGCCTGCCCAAATGGGTGAAACTCGAAATCCACCCCGATCCCACTTACCTACTGCCCGATCCCATCGAGACGCTCAAAGCCGCCGAAATTCTCGTCAAGGAAGGCTTCACCGTTCTCCCATACATCAACGCCGATCCGGTGCTCGCCAAGCGCCTGCAAGAAGTCGGCACCGCCACCGTCATGCCGCTCGGCTCGCCCATCGGCTCTAACCGCGGCATCGCCACCCGCGATCAAATCCGCATCATCATCGATCAAGCCATCGTGCCAGTCGTCATCGATGCCGGAATCGGAGCACCCAGTCACGCAGCAGAAGCGATGGAACTCGGCGCGGATGCCGTACTGGTCAACACCGCCATCGCCATCGCCTCCGATCCAGTCCGCATGGCCATCGCCTTCCAAAAAGCCGTGCAAGCCGGCCGCGAAGCCTTCGAACTCGGCCTACCCGAAACCCTCGACCAAGCCAGCGCCACCAGCCCGCTGACTGGATTCCTCGGATAAATTCAAACCACCCATCCGCCGACTCTCATGACTCTCATGGAACAAACCATTGAAGAACGCTGAAGTTACCATAATTTTGCACACTGTTGCACATGATTATGTGTATATCTCGTAATTTGGAAAGTTGGCTCGTTGGGCGATCAAACTGGAAACCACGAGTGACACAAATTTTAGATTTTTTCTTACGCGCGCGGATGCCCACAGTTAATTCACGTTTTGTCCGCCTTTCTATGGATAGAAGACTACCAGCATATTCGCACGTGCAACTTGCCTCCGTGCACTCTGTATGTGGGATCTCGTAGCTTGTTGAATTGCAGCCAGACTCACCAAAAGGATCGGTCGTTTTTTGTGACAGAATGGCGAATTCCCCCACGGAGTGTTCCTTCAGTCAAAAGGAACGGCGGACAGGCGCGATCCGGCATGGGATGTGGGAAAAGGAGTGGTCGTTTGCGCTAAAAGAACGTTTCGGGAAGCAATGGGAACGCCGTATATGCTCAGAGGAGCGGTCCTTTTTTTGCCCGCCGAGCGGTCCTGATCGTCGGGAGAGTTTTGGCGCAAGCGAGTAGGCTCCGCGGAGCTACCCAAGAACCATGGGGTCTGCTTCTTTGGTATGGATGCTGCTTGTCCGTGGTGATAGGCGAAAAAATGAACCTTTCACATTTATCAACATGAGACACGGAGACATATCGAGCAGCAAGGACACGGTGGGAGTGGCAGTGGTGAATTACAAGATGCCGCGCCTTCACACTCGGGAAGAGGTGTTGGAAAACGCCACCAAAATCGCCGAGATGATCAAGGGCATGAAGCGCGGCCTGCCCGGCATGGATCTGGTGATATTCCCGGAATACAGCACGATGGGCATCATGTATGATCGCGATGAAATGATGGCGACTGCTGCGACGATTCCCGGCGACGAAACCCGGATTTTCAGCGAAGCTTGCAAAGCCGCCAACACCTGGGGAGTCTTCTCCCTGACTGGCGAGCGGCACGAGGATCACCCGAAAAAGGCACCCTACAACACGCTGGTGCTGATCAATAACCTCGGCGAAATCGCACAGAAATACCGCAAGTGCATCCCTTGGTGCCCGATCGAAGGCTGGTATCCCGGCGACCGCACTTATGTCTCGGAAGGCCCCAAAGGCATGAAAATCAGCCTGATCATTTGCGACGATGGAAACTACCCGGAAATCTGGCGCGACTGCGCGATGAAGGGCGCCGAGCTGATCGTGCGCTGCCAGGGCTACATGTATCCCGCCAAGGAGCAACAGGTGATGATGGCGAAGAGCATGGCTTGGGCGAACAACTGTTACGTCGCTGTGGCGAACGCCTCGGGCTTCGATGGGGTTTACTCGTATTTCGGCCATTCCGCCATCATCGGCTTCGACGGGCGGACTCTGGGCGAATGCGGTGAGGAAGACATGGGCATTCAATATGCGCAGCTCTCTGTTAGCCAGATCCGTGACGCACGGGCGAACGACCAATCGCAGAACCACCTCTTCAAGCTGCTACACCGCGGCTACACTGGCGTTCACAATTCCGGCGATGGCGACAAGGGCGTGGCGACTTGTCCGTTTGATTTTTACCGAAGCTGGGTTCTCGATGCCGAGAAAACTCAGGCGGATGTGGAGGCGTTCACGCGCAGTACCATCGGCGTGGCGGATTGCCCGGTCGGGACGCTGCCATTTGAGGGCAAAGAAACCACCGCCTGATCATCAACCGGGGAGTCCACCGTGCCTTTCATCAACGACGTCCTCGATAATAACCAAAAGCTCAATGATGAGGCAAAGCCGGTAACCGACCGCTTCCGCCCCTCACGCTTCCGCTTCGATCCGGATCAGGCGATCCGGCTGTTGAAATCCCGGATCATCGGGCAGGCGGACATGCATGATTCCATCGCAGACATGCTGCAGGTGGTGAAGGCGGACTTCGCATCAAGCGATCGGCCGCTGGCGGTGTTTCTGTTTGTGGGTTCCACCGGTGTCGGGAAAACAGAGACGGTGCGGGTGATTGCGGAGGCCATTTTAGGCAGTTCGGACCAGTTGTGCCGCATCGACATGAACACGCTCGCACAGGAGCATTACACCGCAGCCTTGACCGGTGCTCCGCCGGGCTATGTGGGCAGCAAGGAAAACCACACCTTGTTCGATTTCGAGAAAATCGAGGGAAGTTACAGCAAGCCAGGCATCGTGCTTTTTGACGAAATCGAGAAATCCAGCAAGGAAGTGGCCCGAGCGCTGCTCAATGTTCTGGACTCAGGCAGACTGGAACTTTCCGCCGGCACCAAGCGGCTGAACTTCAACAACTGCCTCATTTTCATGACCAGCAATGAAGGCGCACGCGAGCTCGATGCCTATCGCCGGAAATTTGAAATCGGCTGGAGAAAGTGCCTAGGCCGCCGAACCTGTAAAATGCGGGAACAGGAAATTCTGAACAAAGCTTTGCAGAAAAAGTTCGATCTCGAGTTCATCAATCGCATCGACCGGATCGTGTTTTTCGAGGAGCTAGGCCAACATTTCCTCGACGATATTCTTTCTGTGGAACTAACGTTGCTCAACAAGCGGCTTTCCCGGCACAGCGTGTCTATCAGGCTGGAAAATAGTGCGCGGCAGCACTTGATCGGCGCACACGATCCACGTTTTGGCGCTCGGCACCTGCGAAGAAGAATCCGCGCTCATCTGGAGCCGGAGCTGGCACGAGCGTTCAATACCGAACCCAGTTGCGGAGCCTTCGTGGCGAGTTTTCAGTCAGACACGCTGGTCGTCAGGCCAGATGACGCATGAGTTGCGCTTCCTACGGGCAGGAGCAAAAGCAGGTTCGAGGGTGGCAGGGAGCAGGTTGAATTTTGATTATTCGTGTCTCTCGTAATTTGACGAAGTCCTCATTCTCAGAAAGTGGAGACGTAGTGTATATCAACCCATCCCTTGCCTCAAATCTCTAGCGCTCCATAGCGCCCCTTCCGCCGCTGTTGCATTTCCACGCATCTTTCGCGCTCCACTCTTGCGCTTGGGTCCGAAGCGTTCTCGGCATTGCTCGAAAAAGCCATCGACGAACTCTCGACTCCCAATCACCGCTCCATCGCTAAAATAGCGCACTTTCAACCGCAACATCTTGCTCAACGCCACTTTTTTCCCTGCCGCTAGTCGCTCGATCTCAGATATCACTTGTTGCGATTTGATGCCTTTTTTCAGCACTTTCGTCATTCGCTCGCCCTGTTCGTTGATTACTTCTTTGGTTTTCTCCTCACCTTCTGCGAACAGCAGCATGCGGTATTCTTTGGAAATTTTACCCGCCCATTGCCGCGCCTCGGCTTCCAAGCCTTTGTCGGCCATAATCGCTCGCACGAGCCCTGCTTTGGCTTTGGCTCCGCTTTTTCCGGTAGCTCCCATCGCTTCACCATAACTGCTCCAGCGGTACTCCGCCGGATCGGCGACTATGCCAGCTCGCACCGGATTGAGATCGATATAAGCGGCGATGGTTTTGGAGGCTTGCCCGTCCTCGACGATCACGCTCTTGAACGTCTCTTCCCAGTAACTATTCAGGTGCGAAGTCCAGCGGCTGGCCAGCGAATGCGGATTTAATGGAGTCCATCAGGTTGAGGCCGTGCTTGCGAGTGGTAGAGAGGTAGCTGCGGATCGTGCAAAACATCTGGGCCCCGCGTTCGCTGCGG
>JBGSLX010000388.1:0-14636 GCA_041740475.1 Akkermansiaceae bacterium
AATCATCGCGGGCATCCCTTGTTTCGGGCGACCGCGGTGAATGTTGCCGTCGCGCCCACGCATCGGCCCTAGCGCCGAGCCGAGATACGTGCGGGTGCAGTCGATCAGCGGCTCACCAAACGCCGTGCGGCCTGCTTGATCGCGGATCAGCGGTGCAAAAAAATCGGTGCCTTGGATCAGCGCGGTGCCGAGCGTGGCACTCACCGCTTCTTGGCCGCGCCCGAGATAGACGCCACCGACGATTTTTCCGGCCTTGTAGAGACTGGAAAGTTTGTTCTCCAAAATCCGCGCACGCAGCATCGAACCAAAAACTGAGCGTAGGAAATCGCGATTTATCGCCAAGTCAGCTTGGGCTGCATGCAGGTCCGTGTGAGGCACGGCAGAGGTTTTAAGACAGTGCTTGTGCAACCTGCAACCGGATTCCCGAATTCCTCTGCGCTTCATTTCAGCTCTCCGCTTTTCAGCTCTCAGATTTTACCCAACTCTCTCCGCATGCACCCACCGATTCCCGGACAACGCTGGATTTCCACGTCCGAACCCGCCTTCGGGCTGGGCACGATCACAGCGGTGGATGGGCAGATCGTACAAATCCGCTTCCCGGCGGTCGAGGAAACGCGGGCTTACGCGTTTGGCTCTGCGCCGCTGGTGCGGGTGCGTTTTGAGGCGGGCGACGTGATTGCAGACCGCGCCGGGCGCGAAATCACCGTGGAAAACATCACTTCGCACGAGCACTTGCTGACGTATCACGGTGGCGGCATGGAAATCGCCGAGCGCGATTTGACCGACGTGCTGAGCTTCGTGCGGCCAGAGAAACGTCTGCTTGCCGGACTGACAGATCACCCACGGGACTTCGATCAACGGCTGCAAGCGCTCGATTGGAACACGCGCATCCGCCAATCCCCGGCGCGCGGTTACCTCGGCGCACGCATCGACCTGATTCCGCATCAGCTCGCGATCGTCGCAGAAACGGCCAGCAGGCAGCATCCGCGCGTCCTGCTCGCCGATGAAGTCGGGCTCGGAAAAACCATCGAGGCTTGCCTGATTTTGCACCGCCTGCATCTCACCGGGCTGGCTGCTCGCATCCTCATTTTGGTGCCGGAGCCGCTCGTTCACCAGTGGTTCATCGAGCTCCTACGACGCTTCAATTTCATTTTCGCGATCTTCGATGAAGAGCGCTGCACGTCCATCGAAGCGAACGATGCGACGGAGAATCCGTTTCTCGACTCGCAACTGATTCTCGCGGCCACGGATTTCCTCAGCCACTCGCCGCAACGTGCCGAGCAGGCGGTTGCGGCGGGTTTCGACCTTCTGATCGTGGACGAGGCGCATCACCTCGAATGGTCGCCGGAGCAGCCGTCTACGGCGTATCAAATGGTCGCCGAGCTGGCCCGCAACATTCCGGCGCTGCTTTTGCTCACCGCCACGCCGCAGCAACTTGGCCCGGCGGGGCACTTCGCGCGGCTGCGCTTGCTCGATCCCGACCGCTACTCGGACCTCGAAACTTACCTCGCGGATGGCCACGCCTACTCGAAGCTTGCCGCCGTGATCGAGGCGTTGAAAAACGGCAAAATCCCCAAAAACATCGACGATTTCACCCAAAACTCGCCGCGTGCCGCCGAGCAACTCGCGGCCTTGCGCACGGGTGACGAGGCCGCCCGCAGCTCGCTCATCGCTGGCTTGATCGACACCTTCGGCACCGGGCGCGTGTTTTTTCGCAACACCCGCGAGCGACTGCACGGCTTCCCGGAGCGGCGTCCGCATCTGCATCCGCTACCAGAAGGCGAGTCGCCCTACGTCTGGCTGGCGGGCTTGCTGCGGTCGCTGCCGGAGACCGAGAAAATTCTGCTGATCACCAGCACGCCGGAAGCGGCGATCTCGGTGCGCGATCAATTGCTGGCCGTCATCCAAGTGGAGTCCGCATTGTTTCACGAAGAACTGACGCTGCTGCAACGCGACCGCAACGCCGCGTGGTTCGCTGATCCCGAAGGCGCACGGATTCTCATCTGCTCGGAAATCGGCAGCGAGGGGCGAAATTTTCAATTTGCCCGCCACTTGGTGCTTTTTGGCCTGCCGCGCGATCCGGAAATTTTGGAACAACGCATCGGTCGGCTGGACCGGATCGGCCAGACCGGCGCCGTCCACATCCACGTGCCATACGGCGTCGGCAGCCGCTCGGAGCTCCACGCGCGTTGGCTGCACGAGGGGCTGGACGCGTTTATCCGTCCGCTCAAAGGCGCGAATGCTCTGGCGTCCGTCTTGCTGCCAGAGCTCGATGAACTGGCGCGGGAAAATTTCACTCCGTTTTTGCAGCGCAGCCGCTCGCTCAAGGAGAGTGTGACTCGCGAATTGGCCAGCGGGCACGACCGATTGATCGAACTCGGCGCGCCCGATCCACAACACGCGGCGGCGTTGATGGATGAAATCCGCACTGCCGAGGCCGACCGACGCTTCGAGCGCTTCGTCGTCAGTTTGTTCGACCACCTCGGGCTGGATGTCTCGGATCTTGCGCCGCGCAGTTATCTTTTTCACTGCGGCCAGCGCCACAGCGAGGCATTTTCAGAACTGCCGCCCGATGGGCTATCGGTCACTTTTGATCGTGAAACCGCGCTTGCTCGCGAGGATCTCGCGTTTTTCACCGCCGATCATCCGGTCTTCCGTGGGGCGCTGGATCAATTTCTCGACGGCGGCTCAGGAAATGCCTCGTTCGCAGTTTGGAAAACCGGCGAGGGCAAGGCGGTGCTGCTGGAATGCGCGTTTGTGCTCGAAGTCATCGCTCCGACTCGCCTGCACATCGACCGCTTCCTGCCGCCAACCGTCATTCGAGTCAGCGTCGATCACCAAGGGCGGCGTCTCGCGACGCATCCGCCGAGCGCGATTCTCAAAACTGGCGACGCGCGGGGGCTCGTCAGTCAGGAAACCTTTCGTCGCGAGTTGCTTCCCAAGATGCTGGAAGCCGCCCGCGAACTGGCAAACGAAGCGAGCACTACGATTTTGCAAGAAGCTCGCAGTCACGCCGCCGAGGCTCTGGATCACGAACTGGCTCGTTTGAAAGATCTGGCTGCCCGCAATCCGCACATTTCCCCCGCAGAATTAACCGCGCTTGCACAATTGCGAGGTGAAACGCTCGCCGTATTGGAAATGCCACGCATTCGCCTCGATGCGCTGCGTCTGATCTGGCGCGTGTAGAAATTGGAGCGCGCTCCTTCTTTGCTTCAACTCAGCTCAACTTCAGCCGCTCGTCAGAAACGAGTTTCTCAGTGAGTTCTGGCCAGCCGCCGGGCACTTGGCTGTTAAAACAATACAGGTAAAGCGTGAGAATCTTGTGGTCGAACAACCCAGCAAGTCGGTCGATGGTCGAAGTCAAACGCTCCTCGTCGATTTTTTTCGGCAGATCGCCGACGACTGAGCCTTTGCCGTCGTGCGGGATTCCGAGGCCATCGCAGAACATGCCGAGCAGTGATTGCTGGGCGGCCATCAGGTACGCTTGCAGCATTTGCTCGCCGATGGCGTTGCAGGCGTTGAGCTTGAGGGTTTTGTGAATCCAAGCGTACTGCTCCGCCATGGATTTTTTCTGGATGTAAACCGGGCGCAATTTGCGGTTCGCGGCGAGGGTGGAGACGGCGGACTTGTAAACATTGCGGTCGTTGGCACGGAACCAATCGAGCATTTCAGTCACAAGTGCGGGATCGACGGCGGAGTAAATTTCGTGGGCTTTCACGTGAGGAGAATGAGGTGGAGGGAAGTCAAGGTCGTGAATGAAGACGTGGCAAGGTCGGAGCGAGGGAAAATTTGCAACCACCACAATGCCTCTCATCGTGAGATCTCGGAATGGATCATTGCACCATGGCGATGAGGGCGAAAATCAGGAACACCCCGAATGAAACGGTCAATCCCGCAACAAAGATCAGCCAACGCCCCCGACCCAGTGGCTTGCCGCCCATGAACCAGCCTCGAAGATACAATTCCGCGAGTGGTCCGAGGAAGAATGCGATGTTGGCACCTGCCGCGACAAACAGTCCGCCAGCCGCAGCCGCGTAAACCGGCATTTGTAGGCGATTGACCATCAGGGCCAGCACCAACAGCCCGGGCAGTCCCAGCAACGCATTGTAAATCAACCGCAGTTTCTCCCATCCACGGACCAGTTCGCCAAGGGCCGCTGGGTTCTCAGTATCGGACGGGATACCGGATTGCGGCGCGGCATAAGGGTTGGTGTCCATTTGGACCTCAGCGCAAAGCGAGCACTTTGGGCGGGCTGGCATTTCCGTAACGATCCAGTGCGGTTACCGCAACTGCGTCGGCGCGCGGGATGGTGACCTGGCCGTTTGAGGCGGCGGTGATTTGTAGAGTGCGCCAAGTATTTCCGTTCCGGGCTTGGACGGCGATTCTCGAGGTATTGGCGGCAGGCTCCCAGCGCACCAGAGTTTCTTTGCCGCTAATGGTGGCGCTCACGCCGGGAGCGGCGGGGGCACGCTTGTTGACCCATGGCATCGGTGGCACCGCTGCGGGCTGGGTGTAGGTGTTGGCGAGGCGGGTCGAGATGCCGCCGCGGTTGGTCATCAAGCTTTTGGCGCTCCAGTGGATGTGCCCGTTGTAGTTCTTGCCGATCTTGCGGGTGAGGTCGATTTGGTTGGTGATCTCAGATGCAGGACGGCCGGGATCATCGGAAGAATTGATGCGGGCGGTGGCGATGCCGGGCCAGACGGGGCGGCTGCCTTGCTGGCGCCACCAATCGAGTAATTTGGGAAAACTCTGCTTTTCTGGCGAGATCCGCCAATAGAGCTGCGGTGCGAGGTAATCCACCCAGCCATTTTTGAGCCACTTGCGAGAGTCTCCAGCGAGCTGTTCGTAGCTGTCGATCCCGGCTTCGATGCCCGAAGGAACACCGGGCCGCCAGATGCCGAAGGGGCTGATGCCCACGCGCACCCATGGCTTTTGGCGTTTCACGGATGAATAAAGGTTGCTGACGAATCCATCGACATAAGCGCGGCGCTGGGCGGGAGATTTGCCGTCATTGAAACTCAGACCTGAGCTGGGGTAGGGGTAGAAATAATCGTCCAGATGGACGCCATCCACATCGTAGCGGCGAACCACATCCATGATTACAGCAAGCGCACGATCGCGGGTTTCTGGGTGGCTGGGATCGCACCAGGTCATGCTGCCGTAGCGTTTGGTGATGTGCGGCATCGCGCGTGCGATGTGATTGCTGGCGATTTGTTGGGAATTATTTGAAAGCGCTCGGAATGGATTGAACCAAGCGTGAACCTCAATGCCGCGTGCGTGGGCCTCACGAATGCAGTACGCCAGCGGATCATAACCCGGTGACTTACCCATCGTGCCAGTCAGCCACGGACTCCACGGCTCAATTGAAGACTGATAAAGCGCGTCGCAGTGCGGCCGAACTTGGAAAATGACGGCGTTCATTTTCAACGATTTGATGCGGTCCAACATCGAGCGCATCTCCGCTTGCTGCGCACTGGCGCTTAGGCCCTTAGAACTTGGCCAGTCGATGTTGTAAATCGTCGCCACCCATGCCCCACGGAACTCGCGAGCGAGCTCTGGCGGTCGATCATTCGCAGGAGCATAAGTTTGCGCTTGGACCAATCCGGAAAGTGCGAGGCAGGCAGACAACAAAAAGCGAATCATGCGCGAAGACTGCTTCAGATCCCGTGTGGCTGCAAGCGCTCGCATCCTGAGACGAAAAAACCCGTGGTGCGCGAGGCAACCACGGGTTTGAGAAGTTGAAAATGGGTTAACCCAATCAGAATTTTTGGGAACGCGAGTGAGCGAAATAAGTTTCAAAACCAAGCTCGGGTGGAAACTCGGAGAGTCCGTCATTCACGTTCATTTGAACCCGGTTGTCTTGTCCGCAACGCTCATATGGTGGCTTGAAAGTGCCGCGATAGGTTGGGCAGGTGAAAGTGAAGAGTTCATAAAAACCATAACCGAGACGGCGGAGAGCGCGGCTAGTTCCATCCACAGCGCCGTAACTGAATCCTGCCTTGCGACCGTCAGAATGGGTTTTGCGAACGACTTGCTCGGGAATTTCGATGATTCCGTAAACGATGTTGCTGAGCGCACGGCCCAACTTGCGTTCTGCAGTGTAGGTGGATCCGGGCGGCGCATGGATGTCAGAAGCGGCAATCCCGAAGAGCGAGGCAAATACGGCAGCGGTAACCAAGAGTTTTTTCATGCTGCCGATAGGCTAATGATTGCGTTCCGGGATTGGCAACGGGAAATTTCGGTTTTTTCCAACACCGCGATCCAATCAGGAGCAACCACAGAAATGGGTGTCTTTTGACCGCGAATGGACGCCAATCGACGCGAATTTTCAGATCTGAATCCTCTGGGTCATGCACTCCAATCAAATAGACATCTTCATTCGCGTTCCTTTGCGTCGATTCGCGGTTGAAAAATATTCAGCGTGATAGCCCTGTTTTTTCCAAAGGCTCATGCATGGCGGATTTCCAACAGCATGGCCGAGCAGGCGGCCAGCGGAGGCAGCGAAATCCCCGCCGATTCGAGCGTTTCGCGAAGCACCTGTTCACTCCACGGCGTGTGGAGCCTCTCGGAAAAAGTCCACGCTTCGTAGCCGCTGAGGCCGAGAAACATCTGCGCATCATGCGGAATGCGGATTTTGACGCCATGCAAACTCTGCGATCCATGAAAATTCGCCACCACCAGAAATGCTTGGCCAGTCTTGGTATCGCGCCGAAGAAACGCATACAGCCAATGACCCGATGCTCCTTCGCCCGCGAGACGGCCAAACTCGCAGTTGTGCTGGTTTGCGTGATTGAGCCCGTAAAACTCGCCAGCGGTGAACGTGCGCTCTCGGGTGACGTGGATGAGCTTGCGATACCAATCGCGCAGTTCTTGCTGCTCAGGACTCAACCGCCCGCCATCAAAACGCCCGCCGTTGACCCATTTCACGAACTCGGGCATCGAGCCATAATCGAAAATACTCGTCCGCGCGTTATCTCCAGCGAAGCCTTCGGACCCGCACGCGGGTTCACCGACTTCTTGGCCGTGGTAAATCATCAGCGGGCCGCGGCCCATGGTGAAAAGCACCGCGCTCACTGGCTTGCCGACTTTCATGCCGAGTCCGCCCCACTCGTTGGGATTGGCGAGCCGGACTTCATCGTGATTCTCGGCGTAGCGCAGCGAGCGATGGAAGCGCATGCCAGTGAACGTCAGCGGATCGAGGTCGTTCGCCCATTTTCCGGAATCATAAAGTCCCTCCAGCACGTCGTATGAGGGATCGTCATAAACGGCGTCGAAACCCGCATGCAGCAGCTCATCAAGCACGTGGTGGTCGGTGAGTTTTGCCGGATCGTTGTCGTAAGCCTCAGCCACGAATAATACTTCCGGATTCCGCGCACGGCAGCGGCCCACCACCCAGTGCCAGAATTCCATCGGGATCATGTGCGCCATATCGACCCGAAATCCCTCGACGCCCATTTCCTGCCAATAGCGGAGGATTTCATCCATCGTGCGCCATGTTTTCGGCACCTCATCCAGCGAGGCCTCCGGTGTGGGAAGGTGTGCCGTGTTTCGCCCTGTCGTAAAATCATGGCCGTAGTTGAGCTTCACCGTCTCATACCAATCGTAAATCGATGGAGACCAAGAAACGACGTTGTTGCCAGTCACGCGGCCGAACTCGGTTTCCGGCGCAAAAAGCCCGTCGCATCCGGGCAAATCCGCAGTCGGCAGCTTCAAGGGCGGCCCACCACCGGGATGGCCCGCTTGCAGATAATAGAAATGGTTTTCCCGGTGAAAAAACGCACTCGGATCATCTCCCGCGCCAAATGACAGCTCGGGCCGAACGTCTGATTGGTAAGAACGCGCCACGTGATTCGGCACAAAATCGATGATCACTTTGAGATCGTGCGCCTTGCAGCGGCCGAGCAAGTCTTTGAACTCATCGAGTCGCTTCTCGGGATCGACCGCGTAGTCTGGGCAGATATCAAAATAATCTTTGATCGCGTAAGGACTGCCGGCGATGCCCTTGAGAATATCCGGCGCATCCGCAGGGCGGCTCGGGTAGGCCGTCCCGCTCGCCTGTTCAAGAACTCCAGTCAGCCACAGGTGGGTGAAACCCATTTCTTTAAGCGAATTCAAGGCCACAGCGGTGAGGTCGGCGAACTTGCCACAACCATTTTCCGCCAATGTGCCGTGGGGCTTGCGGGTCTCGTTGGTGTTGCCAAACGTGCGCACCATCAATTGGTAAATCACCGGGCGAGCCGATAGCCGAGCGCGTGAATGAACACTCATTGCGGCGAATCAAACCTTCGGCAGCAGGATTTGCCAAGTCATCCTTGCGCAATGGAAAACTTTTCTAGCAGCGAACTGCGATCCGCTCAGCGGGGACTCTCACGTACTTCACGGAAAACCCGCAGTGCGTCGTAAAGCGCGAACAGCATCACCATGCATGTCAGCCCGGCGCAAGCAGCCCACCAGATCACAAAGCGCCAGATTCCCGCAGCCAACCAGCCGTCAATCCACCAAAGTCCTGCGGCCATCATCAGCAACGACGCGAGCAGCAAGCGGAAGATCACTTTGCGCCGAGCCGCACGATCATGCAGAATCGCAGTTGCGATGCCTTTGTGATGTTCCCAGCCGGTTTTTTGCGCAGCCATGGTCAATTTCCAACCCGTGAAACTCTGAATCAATAGACAAATGGCGATTTCACCAACGGATCGCGGCGGCGGCCCATGTGAGACCGGCCCCGAATACGACCAACACGATGTGATCGCCGCGTTTGAACGCGCCAGTGCGATTCGCTTCGTCCAGCGCGATGGCCACAGCCGCCGCCGAGGTGTTGCCGTATTTGTCCAAATTAACAAACATCCGCTCGTTTGGCACCGCCAGCCGGTCAGCGATGGCGTCGATGATGCGCAAGTTTGCTTGGTGAGGAATCACGCAGGCGATGTCTTCCGCGCGCCAGCCAGCGCGTTCGATCACTTTTTCAGCCGCTTCTTTCATCCGGGTGACGGCGATTTTGAAGACCTCTTTGCCCTGCATGTTGAGCGTGTGCGTGTGCTGATTGACGTTGCTCTCGGTGATGGGGCAAGCGCTGCCACCGCCGGGGATTTCCAGCAAATGAGTGAGATTGCCATCGGTGCCCATCTCGGTGGCGACGATGGAGCCCTCACCCGGCTCGGCTCGGCGCAAGACCGCAGCACCCGCGCCATCGCCGAAAAGCACGCAAGTCGAGCGATCTTCCCAATTGGTGACGGTCGAAAGTTTTTCCGCACCGATGATCAGTGCGTTGTTGAAAGCGCCGTCGGAAATCAAGCGCTTGCAGATTTTCATCGCGTAAAGGAATCCCGAGCAGGCTGCTGAAATATCGAACGCAACGGCATTCATCGCACCAAGCTGGTGCTGGACGTGGCACGCGGTCGCTGGAGTGGGAGTGTCTGGCGTGATCGTCGCCACCACGATCAGCTCGATTTCCTCGGCTTTCATGCCCGCTTGTTCGAGGGCTTTCAGCGCAGCTTTGGACGCCATGTGGGAGGTAAACTCGCCCTCAGCCGCGATCCGGCGCTCCTTGATGCCCGTCCGGCTCACGATCCACTCTTCACTCGTATCGACCATCCTACACAGCTCTTCATTCGTCAGAATTCTTTCTGGAACATAGCTGCCGGTACCTGCCACGCAGACATCTTGGGTCGATGTACTTTCAATCATGCAGAGGAAGCTTTAAGCCCTCGTCACTCGCTCACAAGTGCGAAGTTCAACCAACCCATCCAGAAGCTCGCAGGCTCAAACCGCGTCTCCGGCAGGCGCGATCACGACAGCCGCCAGTGCTTGCTCAATACGCTCGTTGACACGGTTTTCCACCGTCTCCATGGCGACTCGGACGGCGTTGCGAACGGCCAGCGCGGTGGAGGATCCATGCGCAATGATCACCACGCCGTTCACGCCCAGCAATGGACTGCCACCATACGTCTCGTAGCTACTTTTTTCCCGAAGTGCCTTAAAAGCTCCGTTCGCCAGCACCGCGCCGCAGAGGCGCAAGGGATTGCCTTTGATTTCGGCCTTTAGCCACTTGGAAACTGCTTTGGCCGTAGCCTCCACCGTTTTGAGCATGATGTTGCCCACAAATCCGTCGCACAAAACGATGTCGAGCTCTGTTTCGAAAAGGTCGCGACCCTCGACATTGCCCACGAAGTTAATTCCGTGGGTCCGCTTGAGAAGCTTGAAAGTTTCTTTGGTAAACGCGGTGCCTTTTTCGTCCTCCTCGCCATTGGACATCAGGCCAACACGCGGGTTGCGAACGCCGAGCACATTGCGCGAAAAGGCGGTGCCCATCACCGCATAAGCGACGAGATGTTCCGGCTTGGCATCGGGGTTCGCACCAGCGTCTAGGATGTGGCAAAGCCCGTGCTCGTTGGGTATCGCAGTCGCGATTCCTGCCCGGTCCACTCCAGGAATCGTGCGCAGCTTGAGGGTCGCCGAAGCCACTGCCGCGCCGGTGTTACCAGCCGAGACAAATGCTTGGGCGCGTCCTTCTTTGACCATTTCCATCGCCACATTGATCGAGGAAAGTTTTTTGCGTCTCACGGCATTCGCACCGGGTTCAGCCATCCCAATGGTCTCGGGCGCATGGACAATGCTCACTCGCCTGTCTCGCAGGTCGAGTCCTAGTTTTGCGCATTCGGAAGCCAACACTCTTTCGTCGCCCACGAGGAAAAGATGATCCAATCTCGGGTAGTAGCGCAGCGCATCAATTGCGCCTCCCACATTCACTGCGGGTGCGTGATCACCTCCCATGGCATCAAGGGCAACTTTCATGCGTTTCGGGAAGTCATCGGCTGGGCATTTTGATGGCTCGGGATAATTCACAAAGAAATATCCGCCTAGGAAGTCTCCCTAGACGGCGTCTTCAAGAATCACCTCTCGTAGCTCAGAGCGCTTCGATTTCGAGCACTTGGCGATCTCGATAAATGCCGCACGTTGGACAAGCAATGTGCGATGGCACTTTGCTGCCGCATTCTGGGCAAGTCTTGAAAATAGGTGCGCACCAGCGTTTCGCGCCACGGCGCATTTTCTGACGGCTTTTGGATTGGCGGCGCTTTGGAACGGCCATAGTCTTGCAGTATTGTGTTAAGGTTGATCCTTGAGGTCCTTGAGTGTGTCGAGAGCCGACCAACGGTCGTCGCCCACGGCGCGGGGCGGAGTGGTTAGCTCATCTTGACTCGGTTTGTCCACTGATAAATATCGCGAGTCGATTTCGCATTTCTGCGGCACGTCCCCCTCCTCGCAGCGCGGGTCGACTGGAAAATGAATCAACACCTCCTCGCGCAGTGCTTCCGAAACATCAATTTCCGTCTCATTTCCTAGCTCAATCGAGATCGCCGCATCGTCCAGACGGATCGTTTGCACAAAAGGATGCAAGGTTCTCACGCAGGTAAATTCAAAGGCTGCCGAGAGCGCCCCGGTGATCAACAGCTCAGAACCGAACCGCTGAACCCGTAAGTCATAATCCAGCGGCCCCAGCGCTCGCGCATCTTCTTCTGGCAAATCAAAAATTTCAGCCGCCAGCTCGCCTGAAATCGACTTCCCTTCCTCGGGCAGCACGGTCAAATCTATTTTCAACTCGTTTTTCACGCTCTCATTTTAGCCCGCAGCCGCGCCCCGCCAAGTCACAATTCGCCCAGTTCGCCAATCCAGGATTCGCCTGCTAGAGTTTTTAAATTTTTTAGCCGCTGTTTTCCAACGGCTTACAGCGCCCAGACATTTGAAACAGACAGATAATTAGGGAATCCGAAGTATTTTTTATAAAATCACCAAGGCCAATACTTCCGGCCTAACAAATAAGATTTTTTTCACCCCCCATCGCTAGGACGAGCATCCGCCGTGATTGCGCTCGGAGATCTAAATTTCAAGTAACATTTACATCGTAAATACACGGGCTGACGCACAACATATGGTATTGTGAATAATTTGTGGATACCACATGAGCAAAATCGAATTGACCGGATGATTCCAATCCGCCAATTTCTGAAACGCTGCGCCTGTAGTGTAGCTGCCATTTTCCACCCATATATTCCCACCCATAAGCCATGTCCGCCACCACCACTGTCAAACTCGGAGACCGCACTTTCACCCTCGATAAAACCAAAGCCGAAGAGGCTTTTGCCGCAAAACGCGTCATCAATGGCCGCGACACGATGTTCTTCAACATCCTCCCGCTCAAATACCAGTGGGCCTACGATCTCTATAAGACGATGAAGAACAATCACTGGGAGCCCGAAGACATCACCATGCAAAAGGATGTCGAACAGTGGCGCTCGGATGAAATTTCCGATGTCGAGCGCTGGATCATCAAAATGGGCATCGGCTACTTCTCCGCCGCAGAAGGCATCGTCGGCGACAACATCCTCCACGTCGTCCGCGAGGTCGTGACCGCCCCCGAGCTCAAGCTCGTGCTCGGCCGCCACGCTCACGAGGAAAACATCCACGCAGACAGCCTCGTTTACATGCTCTCCTCGCTCGGCCTCAACCCCCACGAGTGCGAGGCGATGTTCGAGGACATCCCCACCATCAAGGCGAAAAATCACTTCGTCACCTCCAACAGCAAGGCGCTCCGCCGGGACATCGACCTCACCGTGACTGCGAACAAACAAGCGCTCGCGAAAAACATCTTCCTCTTCGGCCAAGTCATGGAAGGCACCCAATTCTACGGCCTCTTCGGCATGATCCTCAGCCTTTACCGCCAGAACAAATTCCCCGGCATCGGCTCAATGTTCCGCTACACCCTACGCGACGAGTCGAATCACATCGAGGTCTTCCGCAACCTGCTGATGGACCTCATTGATGAAAACCCCGACATCTGGACCGAGGACTTCCGCGAAGACCTCCGCGACATCATGAAGGAAGGCATCGACCTCGAAAAATCCTTCATCCGCGATTGCCTCCCCGTCGCCGGTATCGGTCTCAACTCCACTGACTTCGAGACCTACATCGACTACATCGCCGACCGACGCCTCACCTCCTGCGGCCTTGCCCCGCTGAACGCCAACACCACCAACCCTTTCCCCTGGCTCGCTGAAATGATGGACATCAAAAAAGAAACCAACTTCTTCGAAGGTCGAGTCACCGAATACCAAAAAGCCTCCGCCCTCACCAGCGTCTGCGACGACGATCTATAATCATTAAGTTTGTTAGTTAGCAGTCTTCAGTTTGCAGCAAGAAACAAAAAGCAACCATGGCATTATCAACATTCGAAGATCTTGAGGTCTGGAAGCGCGGTTGCCAGTTGGCGGTCGATGTTTGTGTTTCTACTCACACATCCAAAAATTTCGCGCTCAAAGACCAAATGCAGCGCTCCGCGATCTCCATTCCTTCTAACATCGCCGAAGGTTCTGAGCGAGACAGCCCCGGTGACTTTATCCGCTTCCTCCGCATCAGCAAAGGCTCCTGCGGCGAACTCAGAACTCAACTTCATATCAGTCAAAACATTCAAATCGCCCTCGATCTACAGCCGATGCCCAAAACTAACGAAATGATCCAAGAGTCCCGAGAAATCTCCGCCATGCTCCAAGGCCTCATCCGCAGCATCGAACACCGCCGCCAATAGCACAGCCGAAATCCCCCCACAGCTACGTCTGTTTTCTTCACTGAAAACTGAATACTGAAAACTAACAAACTCCCCCTCCGCCTACTCCTTCCAAACTCCTCCCGCCAATCAACACATCTCCAGAACTATCCTATGTACCGCTCCGTAAATCCCGATGAAGATTTTCTTCTCAAACAAGTCATCAGTGACCGCTTCTCCATGTCCATCGCCGACCGCGGCTACGCATGGCGCGATGTCCTTCCCAAGGAAAAACGTACCACCAATCCTGACATCATCGTCACTCGTGGCACCACCGACTCCCATTTCTCCCTTGCAGACGTCGCGGACGCGATCGGGAATTCTCTCACCGATCTCCTCATTTCCCGCAGTCAGGAAGACCAAACCATTTTCTCCGAAGACAACCGCAAGTTCGTCTCAGACGTCGCTCACTCCGTCGCCGCATCGCTCATGCGCACCCTCGAAGACGGTGGTCGCCTCCGCCTTTCGGAAAGCGATCTCTACCTCCTCATCGAAAAAGCTCTGCTAGAAAACGAAGCCTACGATGTCGCGAAATCCCTCGCATTTCGCCGTTCCATGGAGAAACACGGCAGCGTGGAGGCAAACGCCGGACCCAGCTCGCTGCCAGTCCGCCTCATCCGCCGCAATGGCAACGTCGTCCCATGGTCCGAAACCAAAATCGAGATCGCCGTTCGCAAAGCCTTCCTCACCCTCAAGGCCAACCCTGAGCCTGCCATCGATATCGCACGCGGCGTCACCGAACGCATCCGCCGGGGCGACCAGTCCTTCGTCCACATTGAGGACGTGCAAGACATGGTCCAAGAGGAGCTCATGCGCCAAGGCCACTTCAAGGCCGCCGAACACTACATTCTCTACCGCGCCCAGCGCTCACGCATCCGCGAAGAACTCGAAGCCAACCAGGAGGACCCGAACCAAGAGTTCATGGTCACCGTCACCACCGAGGATGGCCAATCGTCGTTCTGGGACGGCACCGAACTCAAGAAGCGCATCGCCTACGCCATGATCGGCCTGGACATCGCCATGCCGGAAGCCGAGATCG
>JBGSLX010000389.1:0-11820 GCA_041740475.1 Akkermansiaceae bacterium
GAACCGATTCAACCACCGCCTCGCCTTCGCCACCATCTCCGCCCGCCGCAACTGACCCCGTGCAAAAATCCGCCGTGGCCGGAGAGATACTATGAGGTGAGGAGCGATGATTCGGCGGTTGATATACAGATCCATGAGACACCGAGCCAGGGACAAAACATAACGGGGTCCGGCACCGGGTCGTTTCCTGCTCTCGCTGGATCAGAACCAGCTAAGTGAATAAATGCATAAAGGCAAAAGGATCCCATCTATCTTAGCAGTCATGAATCAACCGAAATCCATTCCTTCCGTCTCCGTCACCTATGCAAAGGATGGCAGCTCCACGCGTTCCAACGCGCTTGGCATGCGCCCGATGCAGGAACGAGCTTCGGGGTCCCAAATAACAGACACTGACAAGATAAGGGGAGGTTTTAAAGCAACTCTGACAGGGTGCGGTTGGGGGGCATGATTTACTCCGCGATATGGGCTGGTAGTTTTCACGTACGAATGGGGTCAGAATTCTCGGATTCACAGGAGGTGAGTGGGGGCTGTGAATGGGGAAAGTGATCGGCTGCTCTACAGGCAAGTCACGACAGCGGATTTTCCACCAGCAAACCGAGATGGCGGATCAATTCAATGTGTTTGGCATTGTCCCTCACCAGCGTTTGTCCTTTGGCATGGCATTGTCTCTGGTGGCAGGCGGAACCCTATATCGACGCATCGCAGTTCGGACGGTGGGGACGGGCGAAGCGCTCGGAGTTTCGGAAATGGAGACTTCGAACCAATGCGCCTACGGTTCCCAGAATTCATCGAATCCCTTGGCCCGAAGGCCCTGCTTCAATTCTTCGTCATGGGTCCAGAGTTTCGCACCCAGGTGCAGCGTCAGCGCGACATACGGCGCGTCCTTTGGGTCAACATCCGTGGTGAGGCGACAGGTCTGGACCCAAGTTCCGATCGTGATCTCCGCCTCACGAATGAAGGTGAGGCACTCGCAAAGTTCGTGAAGCGCCGTGAGCACCGCCTCTTCTGAAAGCGCGGATTGGCGCTGGATGCGTTCCTTGTGTTTGTAGAGTTCGACGAGGACGAAGAACTTGGCGAAAATGACCCGTCATCAGATGATGCCACGCGCGACCGCAAATCGCCACGTCCTTGTGCAAGCGCTCGGAACGCGATGTTGGCATCGACGACGACGCGCATCGGAAGAACTCAGGTGGGTTCCGTCGGCAGAAAACGGTGCCGGTTTTCCGCCCACCACTTGGACTTCATTTCCTCGGCCATCAGGTCTGCCTCCTCATCGGTCATGCCACCGCCGGAGAGGGCATTCTCCAAGCGAAACGGGCGCAACAAGCGTTCGAGCCGCACGGGATCCACTTCATCACGCGGAATAGACACGCGGATTTCCTTCTCGGTGGATTCTATGGTGATCATGAGTTGCAAGCTACCTCCCTCCGATATGGGTCGCAAGCACTTGCTCAACTGCGGCGACACTCGCAACCGCACAAACACGCCCATCAAATCAATATTGCAAATTGGAAGGCTAAGCTCCAATTTGCATAAATGACTTGGAAGCGCATGTCAGAGCAACGTTTGGTGAAGTTGTCGCAGGAATTTCCGGCGGTGGTGGTGGTGGGTGCGCGTCAGGTGGGGAAGACGACGTTGGCGCGGTCGGCATTTTCCGAGGCTGCTTACAAAGATTTGGAATCGCCATTGGTGCGGCAGAGATTTGCGGAAGATCCGGCGCATGAACTCGGCCAGCTCGGAACGATGACGATTTTAGACGAGGCGCAGGCGGTGCCCGAATTATTCCCAGCGCTGCGTGGAGCGATTGATGTGCGGCGCGGCGACGGGCAATGCCATTTTTGTATTTTGGGATCGGCCCAGCCTGCGTTGATCCATGCAGTTTCCGAATCGTTGGCCGGTAGAATCGGGCTGCTGGAGTTGGATCCGCTGATGGCGGCGGAAACCGGATTGCCGATGGCCACTCACTGGTTGGCGGGTGGTTTTCCAGAAGCCTTGCGCGGGAATTTCAGGAATTGGTGGGAGCCCTATCTCTCTACGGTATTGCAACGGGATCTGGCCGCTTATGGTTTCCGACCGGATGCCGTTTTTCTACGCCGTTTGTTGACGATGCTGGCGACGCAACAAGGCGGACTGCTGAACATGTCCGCGCTGGGAAGTTCGCTCGGAGTAAGCCATCACACCGTGGAGCATGGGCTGAATCTGTTGGAAGGGGTATTTCTCATCCGCCGCTTGCCAGCGTTCTTCCGTAACATCCGCAAACGTTTGGTCAAAGCACCCAGAGTTTACATCCGCGATACGGGTCTGCTGCATCACCTGCTGCATGTTTCGACTGCCGAGGATTTGGACAATCACCCGGGGCGAGGAGCGAGTTGGGAGGGTTTTGTGATCGAGGACATCATGCGTCGGGAGTTGCTGGCGCATCCATTCACCCAATGTTCTTTCTGGCGCACCGCGACGGGGCAAGAAGTGGATCTGGTGCTGGATCGAGGCAGCCGGCGAATCGCCATCGAGATTAAGGCGAACAGCGCTGGAAACCCGCATGATGCCAGAAAGCTGGAAGCCATGCTGGATGACATCGGAGCCTCGGAAGGCTGGCTGGTAGGGATGGGTGGGGAGTCCCTTCAACTGAATTCCAGAGTCAGATCGGTTTCCTTGGATCAAGTGCCAGATTGGTTGCCATAGAAGACCGCCTGCTTTCCATTGGTAGCTGTCTCTGGGGGCAGGCCGCGCATGGTAACATTTGGGTGCTCCGGTTCCAATCCACCCGCCTCCGCTGTGCCTGCTGGATTTCCGTGTCTGCAGATCAGCGGATGAGAGGTGATGTGAACGTTGAGCATCGAACGCCCAACATCCGGCGTCGCACGTTGGCTATGCCGGGACAAGTCGAACTTTGAAGGGAAGAAGGATGGATTAATGAATGACGAATTTTTGATTTCGATGGGGGAGCCTCGACACTACTGTCGTGGTGCCGATGAGAAGCGCAAGGCGAAGCACCGTAGGCTCATTTCTTTCTGTTTCTATCGCTATGGCGGACAGGAGTGTCCGCCCTCCTTACTGAATGGGGCCAGAGTATTCCGATTAACATATCATCCCCGGACTGGGCGGACGATGCGGATCAGTTGCCCGGTCGGGTTTCCGCACGCGGCAAGCGAGTAGTGAATGCATTGGGCGAATGCGGTTGGATCGGCGTCGTCGCGGGTGCAGACGATGATTCCGGAATGAGTCCCTTGGGTTTCGCGATGGAGGCGGATGAAATCGAGGCGGTTTAAGGTGAGGACGGCCCGGTTTTGCTCGTGCGCGTAGGCCAGGACTTGATCGTCTGGAATCTTTTGGTTCGCCCGTCCGGATTCATAGGAGGTGAGGACATCATGGCCAAGCCGCCGGAGTTCCTCGACGACCCGTTTTGGGAAGTTCTCGTTGGAATCAGCCCGAATGCCGATATTTACAACAACGAAAAACGCGAAATTGACGAAATTTGAAAGAGTTAGGAATGCTTCAGCTCACATCTTTTGGGATTCAGTAAAAAGTCCCAAACAGCCTCTTTTTTCGAGGCTTTTTGACCCTTTCGTTGTTCCTACTTCTTTTTTGGGGATAAATCGAGGCCATCAGGCTTGCTGATTGAGGCGAATGGCCTGTTCAATTTCCTCGTGGTGGGTATCGACGTATTGTCAGGCGGCTTCGAGATCGAAGACGCTGATTCCCGGATAGTCCTTTAGCAGTTCCAAATCCCCCACTCCGGCGCGGTGAGCCTCCTCCAACATCCAGACGGCGTCGCGGGTCATTCCGATGCAGGCCTCGCCACCGCAGACGCCGGGAGAGTGCTGGATTCTGCCGGATGAGTCAGGATCGGGCAGGGTTCCAGCCCTTGCTTTCACGAAGAGCACGAAGTCCAGTACCTCGGCTTGGACGGGTTCGGGTGCGGCTTCGATCTCGCTGACGATGCGCTGAGTGAGGGCGGTCATGGGGGAAGATTAGCGGGATTAGGGGGCAAGGCAATGTCGCACTGGCAGGGCTTTGGGGTCTGCTTTGGTGTCAGTCCCAAATAACAAAACTACGACAGACACAAATCATCAGAATTTCGCTTCTCTCACCGTGACCCACTAAAAAACCAGATCGATACCGAGATCATTACCTACATCTCCCTCGACCAATGCTTTGATGATTTCCAAGATCGACTCAAACCCGCACTTAAAAGCCGATTGGCTCTCAATTTCCAACTTCCCCCAAATCACAAATCTTGATGCGCGGTATGATCAATCAGGCGCTCTTGCCGTCAGCCTTGGGTTTGCGAATTTTTGGCGGGGTGGGGGTGGTCTCGGGAGTGATTTTTTCAATCGCCTCGATGGGGATCCAGCCGCGAGTTTCGCTGGCGAAAGCGACGTAGGCCCAGCGCTCGGATTCGCGGATTACTTCGCACAGAGAGCCGGGCGGCGCGTCAATCACCTCGGGCGATGTGCGCGAAGCTTCGGCGTGAAGTTTGGCGTCCGCTACGACGATCACCGCTTGGCGCGAGAGCTGGGAAAACTCGGCATCGGTCGGAAAATACCGCCAGCCCAGAGCACCGAAAGCCGCCACCAGCGGCGCGAAAACGAGTGCGACCACTGCCAGTGCGCGCAGCCGATTGGCCGGATGAGTCGCGGGAAACACGAGGATTGCTAGCCCGCTGAGCCACAGGCCGGACCACAACATGGTTTGCCAAGAGGCGAGCGGAATCCGGGCGATGGCATATTGGAATTCTGGCCGACGCACGGTGATCGCACCGTATTTCCGTTCGATAAACCGCAGGTTCTGCCGTGCCTCTTGGTGGCCGGGATTCCGAGCGAGCGCCCGACGATAATAAAGTGCGGAGTGGCCAGGCGATCCGGCACGGTAACAGGCGTTGCCGATATTGTATAAAACGTCTGCCGAAAGATCCTCGTAATCAGCCGCTTTGAGCCAGTGATTGATCGCTTCATCGTATTTTGCGGCATCGTAAGCGGTGCGTGCCTGTTCGGCGGGTGACTCGGCGAGCGCCTCAGTTCCACCGCCGCAAAGGACGATTAGAAAACCAAATGTGAGCACGGATTTGCGCAGCGCGGAGAGCATGGTGCGGCGCATTTTCGGGTCGAGCGGGGTGTTTGCGCTGCGATTTTGGCGGAAGCAGCGGGAGTCTCGCTCCACAAGAATCGACTGGACTTCCGCAGGTGGATTGGGTCCCAGCCAGCTCTCGATGAAACGGCCAGCGGCGAGCAAAAATCCTTCGTCAGCCGAAGAATCCACCAGTTTCTCAACTTCCCGGAGCGACTCCAGCCGAGCATTCCGCGCCGGATCTTTGCGGAAACGATGGCCCACGCGCATCCACACCGCTTTGAAAATCAATCCCAGCGCGATCAATGCGCCAATCAAATGGCCGAGCCAGCCGGGAAACTGAGACGTCTTCGGCAGCGTGATTTGCGCGGTATCTAGCAAGCCGAGAATGTCGGTCATGCGCTCGACGGGCGTGGCGAGCGCTTCCGGCGGGGCGAAGCCAGCCGCTTGCGCCGCAGCCGCTGGGGCGGGCCTCATGCTCAGTGGGATCGGGGTGGAAAGCGCGGTTTTGTAGGCTCTAGCGCGCGGGTCGAAATAAACGAGTTCGAAGGCAGGGATGGCTGACTTCATTTCGAGCGGGCGAAGAAACTGCCGAAAAACGCGGGTGCCGGAAAGCTCGCGGCGTTCGTCACCGCGTTGCTCATCGGTGGGGTCATAGGTTTTCCACCCGCTCGAATCCACCGGCTTGGGCGGGTGCAAGGTGTCGAGATTTCCACTGCCGCTGACGACGATTTCCACGGGCAAGGGATCGCCTTCGCTGACATCGGTGAGCGCGGTGCTGACCTTGATGCTGAAATTTCCCACTGCGTTATCGAAGCCCGCAGGTGCGCCAGCGGGAAGTTCGAGTGATTGCAGCTCCAAGCCGGGAACGGTCAGGTGTTGCTCGCGTGAAACGAGCCGCAAAATGCCATCCATCACCTGTTCTCTGATGATCAAGCGCACGGTGGCCGGGCCGATGCCGATGGTGCCGGTGCGGGTGGGTGTGAGTGTGCTCGGGTAAGCCACGGCGATGTGCGGCTTGCCGAGCAAGTTGACTTGGCCGCGCATCGCAGAGGGTTGGAAACGCCAAGCCGTCAGTCCATCGCGCTGGAAATCTGGAATGCCCCAGTCCTCCACAAACAAGTCGCTTGGCACGTAAAGTTTGATCTCGACGGGCGAGGTCTCGCCAAGAAACGGCCGGGGATTGATCGTGCGGAAAGCCGTGGCGTAGCGGAACCCGGTGGCACCCGAGGCCGCCTCGGTCCACTGGAGTTCGTCTGGATTGAATACCGAGAACTCGATGGGCTCAGTGCGACTGGTGGTGCCGCCAGATGTCACATCGAGCGATGGCAGCACGTGATTGCCGATTTCATAACTGGAAACGATGTATTCAAAGACGTGTTCGAGACGCCGACCGGTGAGAAGTTTCGTTTGTGGGCCGCGTCCAGTCTGACGAATCTCGATGCCGGGGATTTCTGGGATAATTGGAAACGCATCGGGCCGCGCACCTGTGACGGCGACTTCGAGCAGCGCTTGCTCGCCACGAGCGAGAAACCGCGAGGAAAGTCTGCTGCTCGATTGCGCGGTGGCGTGCGTGGCGAGGATCAGCCATGCGACGAGAATTTTGTGTGTGAGTGAAATGCCAGTCATGATGTTACCAATCCTTTTCCGGTGGGTTGAACTCGATCCTGCCGGGTGAAAGCGGACCTTTTTCGCTGTCAGAGTTTTCTTGGAGGATTCTGCGGGCTCGCTCATCGGGCGATTCGTTCGGGTCATTGGGTGATTTTCCCGATTCGTCGCCTTCGGGTTTTTTGCCGTTCTTTTTTTCCGAGTCCTCTTCTTCATCGCCCGAGCCATCGCGCGGATCTTGATCGCCATCACCTTTTTCGCCTTTGCTTTTTGGGTCTTCGCCCTCGCTGCCAGAGTCCTGCGGTTCTCCGTCTTCGTTCGGCTCGCCTTCGCCAGGCATCTGGGGCTGCGCTTCTCCCTCGCCCTCGCCTTGTTGCGGCTGGGGGAGTGACTGCTGCGTTTGATCGCGCTCTTCCTCTAGCAGTTCCTGCAGGCGCTTCAGGTAGGTCATGACCAGATCGCGATTGTGATTGGACGCCGGATCTTGCGGATCGGCGGTGTGCGCAGAGTGGAAATGGCGCACGGCGTCTGCCCAGTTGGTGATGAGCGATTCGATTGGCGAATCCGATTCAGAGGCGCTTTCGGCGTTGCGGATGTCGTCGAGTTTCTTGCGCACGAGATCATCGAAGTCGGCAAGTGTCGGTGCATTTTCCTCGTCGGCGGGGTAGGCGTTTTCAGTCAGCGAATACCAGCCGAGCTGAAACAACGACTTGCCGCCGCCGAGATGCGCCTTGCCGCGCACTTGGGAATCGGTCGATAGCATGGCCTTGCTGAAGGCTTTGCGCGCGGCGCGGAAATCCTTCGCTTGGTAAGCGGCGGTGGCTTCACCGAGGTAGAAACGCGCTTTTCTTTCCGCATCGCGAGTATCCTCAGCAAGTTTCTGATAGGCCTCCATTGCTTTTTGGTGACTGCCTTTTTCAAGTGCTTCCTTGGCTGAGGAAACTTGATCGGCGCGTGCCGTGGCGGGTGTGTAAAACAACGCGCTCGCCATCAACACCGCATTCACGCCACGCCAGCGGGTGGAAACGATGATGGACACTAACAGGAAGACCATCGCGGGAAAAAGCAGCCATTGATAAAACTCCACCATCACCTTGCGCTCGCGACCTTCGATCTCAAACGCGTCCAAGTCCTTGATGGTGGAGGTGACCATCGAGGCGATGTCTGCGCTGGTGCCAGCCACGGCGTAGCGGCCTTTGGTCTCGCTGGCGAGCTTGCGCAAAACCTCCGGTTGCAGGCGGCTGAGCACTTGTTTGCCAGCGCGGTCCACCATCCTTCCGCCGGGAAAATCCGCGTTCGGAACGTAATCGCCATTTTCCGTGCCCACGCCGATCGCCAGAATATAAACACCGGACTCGCTGGCTTGAGCGATCAGGTCATCGAGCGACTCGTCGTGTTTTTCACCATCGCTGAG
This sequence comes from Akkermansiaceae bacterium, assembly GCA_041740475.1. Classification (GTDB taxonomy): domain Bacteria; phylum Verrucomicrobiota; class Verrucomicrobiia; order Verrucomicrobiales; family Akkermansiaceae; genus Luteolibacter. Next base: position 8,090 of record JBGSLX010000389.1, read on the forward strand.
AATGATGAGCGCGTTGTTTTTCTGGCCGGTTTTCCCAAGTGTCTCGATGGCGAGCCGGAGTGCCGCGCCAATGTTCGAGCCACCACGTGTCGCCCATGTTTCATCGATTTGCTCCACTGTCTCGCGCACTGCCTCGTGATCCACTGTGAGCGGCGCGTAAGAATAGGCGCTGCCCGCGAAGCCGATCAGGCCGACGCGCTCGTTCGGCATGGCATCGAGCAGCTCGTAGATGACCATTTTTGCGCGTTCGAGGCGGTCGGGTTTCACATCGGCGACACGCATGCTGCGCGAGAGATCGAGCGCGATGAGGACATTCCGGCCGAGAGATTTCTCGGTGCGCACCCCGGCGTCACCTTGTGGGCGGGCGAGCGCGAGGATCATTCCGGCGCAGGCGGCGAGTAGGAAAAAAAGCGCGAACCAGCGGGGCAGGGGACTTCCACTTTTAAGCAGGGCGCTGCGCAAACGTGGCGCGATAAATGCCGACCATTGCTTGCGGCGCAACCGTGCGACCACCACTGCGGCCGCGCCCAACAACGGGAGCAGCAACAGCAGCAGTAACCAAACGGGTTGGGCAAAATTCATGCGCTTCAGGGAGTGGGCGGAGGATTGAGAATGAGCAGAATGCCAGCGCCGAGCGCGGCCAGCAGGCTGAGACCGAGGAACCACGCAAACAACTCATTGTCCTCGATGAAACCATGGCTCTCGATTTCGGATTTTTCCAGTTGGTCGATGGTGGAAAATGTTTCGCGCAGCGAGGCGAGGTTTTGCGCCCAGTAATGTTCTGCGCCAGTGAGCTCGGCGATTTTCTTCAGCGTGGGAATGTCGAACTCTTGATACGGAAACCGCATGATGCTGCGGTCCACGCGGCCTTCCTTGGTGCCGATGGCGATGGTGTAAATTTTGATTCCGAGGGTCTTAGCATGCTCGGCGGCCTCGACGGGCGCGATTTTCCCCGAGTTGCTCGCGCCGTCAGTGATGAGAAGAATGATTTTGCTTTTGGCTTCCCGCGAATCGAGACGAGACGAAGCCGCCGCGATGGCCGAGCCGATGGCGGTGCCCTGTTCCTTCACGGTTCCGCGATCATACTGGTCGTTCAGCCGCAGCTCGCTGAGTGCGCCGCGCAGCCATTTGTGGTCGAGCGTGATCGGGCTGGCATCGCGCGGACGCCCTGCGAAGGCGACCAAGCCGATGCGGTCATCGCTGCGGCGGCTGATGAAATTATCGACCACCGCCTTCGCGACATCGATGCGGCGCACGCGCTCGCCATTTTCGATGAAGTCATCGATGTCCATCGAGAGCGAAACATCGAAGGCGATCATGATATCGATGCCACTGGCCTTGCGGCTTTGATATTCGTTTCTCCAGACTGGGCGGGCGATGGCGAGGATCGCAAAAAACAGCGCGATGACCGCGAGCGGAAGTCCGATGCCGCCCGCTGTGCGACGAACGCGGCTGCCTAGGCTGACGAGCACCGAGAGATTCGGAAACGTCACCGCGGCGTCTGAGCCACGGCCACGGCGCAGCAACATCAGCACCAACAAAGGGATTAGAAGCAGTAGCCACGCGGGTTGGGCGAAGCGGAAATGTTCGAAAAAGCCGCTCATTTGGCGAAGCCGTGGTGCAAGGTTTCCAACAACGAGCGAGATTCTGCGACGACTTGCTCCACCGCTTTTCCGGGAATTTCCGCCGCGTATTTCAGTCGGGCGAGCATCGAGAATCCCTCACCAGCGGCAGCGCGCGCCTCGTCGGTCAATGCTTTGAGCGCATCTTGGCGCGCGATGAACTCTTCGTGAGTTTCAAACAGCGCCGGGTCTTGCGCCGCGATGGACAAATACTTGCGAAGGATCAGCGACGTCTGAACGGCAGCATCTCGGGCGTCGCTTGGAGTGCTGGATTGCAAACCGGCGCAGGCATCGCGAAACGCGGACTCACGCAAAAATGCGGGGTCGGCGGCTGCGGGCTTGCGAGTCTTGCGCCAAATGATCAGTGTCACAGCGAGCAGAACGACGATGACGCCAGCGAGCCAAAAAGGCCACAATCCATAGTCTGGAAGCAGTTCCAGCGGTGCGGCGGATTCCCGCAGGATGAGCTTGGCGTTTTCCTCCTCCATGGTGCGTCAGCGGGTACGTTTGCGGCTGCGGCGTTTTAGCAAGCGATGCAGCTCGGCGAGTGTGTCGCGGTCGGTCGCGAGTTCCGCGTGGTCGATTCCATGTTTGTGGAAAATCGAGGCGACCCCCTCGTGTTGGCGGCGCATGAGTTTTTCGTAAGCCATGCGCAGATTCGAGTTATCGGTGTTGACCCGTGTTTCGAAGCCAGTTTCGGCATCGACCATGACGACTTTTCCGGCTTTGGGCAGTTTGCTTTCCAAGGGGTCTTTCAAGCTCAGCGCAACTGTATCGTGTTTGCGCGAAAGCTTGCCGAGCGGCTTATCGAGTGGGTCCGCATAGAAATCTGAAATCAGGAAAACCAGCGACTTGCGGCGCAAAGTGCGAATCAAGAAGTCGCAAGCGGCAGCGATGGAGGTGTTGGCCTTGGCGGGTTTGGCCACGAGGATTTCGCGGATCATGCGCAGCAGATGCCGACTGCCTTTTTCCGGTGGAATGAAGAGCAAGGGCTCGCCTGCGAAGATCAACAAGCCGACTTTGTCGCCATTGTTCAGCGCGCTAAAGCCGAGCACAGCGGCAGTTTCTGCGGCTACCTCGCGCTTGCTGAGAGAGACGCTGCCGTAGTCGGATGAGCCTGAAACATCCACTGCAAGGATCACGCAGAGTTCACGCTCTTCGCGAAATTTCCGCACAAACGGAGTGTTCATGCGGGCGGTTACATTCCAGTCGATGAAGCGCACTTCGTCGCCGTGTTGGTATTCTCGAAAGTCGTCGAAATCCAAGCCTTGCCCGCGAAATGACGACAGATATTCACCCGCAAATGACTCACGCACCAAGCGCCGAGCCTTGAGCTCGAGCTTGCGCACTCGCGCCATCATTTCCTCGATCTGTTCGTCGGTAAGCACGTTTTTTAAAGCACTAAATTTGAAGCATGATATTCGAAACGAAGAGAGAAAGACGTGGGCTTATGAGTGAAACGTGTCGCAAGGTTCTTAGTTTCGGATTTAGAATTTAGAATTTAGTGCTTAAGGAACAGGCACCTTCGACATGATGCGCTCGATGATCGAGTCGGTGGTCATTTCCTCGGCTTCGGCTTCGTAAGTGAGCAGGATGCGATGGCGCAGCACATCGAGAGCCATGTCTTTCACGTCTTGCGGGGTGACGTAGGCGCGTCCTTGCATGAAGGCCAATGCGCGGGCGGTAAGTGCGAGATTGATGGTGCCACGCGGTGATGCTCCGGCGCGGACGAGGTTTTTCAGCGGCGCATCGACCAAGCCGGGGTAGCGGGTGGTGTGAATGATCTGTACGATGTATTTGCGGATCGCGGGATCGATGTAGATCGAGTTCACCAGTTCGCGGGATCCGCCGACTTCTTCGGGAGTCGCGACGGTCTTGGTTTTGTAGGGCGGTGTGGAGGTCGCCATGCGATCGAGGATCGTCAGTTCCTCGTCCTTGCTCGGGTAGCCGACGTTCACCTTGAGCAGGAAACGGTCGAGCTGCGCTTCGGGGAGCTGGTAAGTGCCTTCTTGATCGATTGGGTTCTGGGTCGCGAGCACCAGAAACGGCTCGGGCAGGGGATAGGAGCGGTCGCCGAGCGTGACTTGGCGTTCTTGCATCGCTTCGAGC
>JBGSLX010000390.1:0-2643 GCA_041740475.1 Akkermansiaceae bacterium
GTGATTTAAAAAAGCCGAGTTCTGATAGGGACAATCTCGATGAGTTAATCCTTTGAAGAAGTGAAGATCGGAGAGCCGTCGAGAGTGATATCTTTCACATTTTTCCCTGCGGCCATCAGTGGACGAGCATCTGGCTTAGCCGGAGTGACAACGATTTTTTCAAACTGGATTCGTTGCGCGTGGCGCACGTAGAAACCAAAGCTGGGTAAGCCATTTCTAGAATATCCTTGGGCATCCGGGTAGCCTTTTTCATTCTCTGGAACTTTGCCATTTACCATTTGTTCGGTGCCGCCTCCGACCATGCCGATATTCACACGGCGGATGACTACGTCCTCAATCATCCCGCCGTTGATGCCACTGATAGACGAGCCTTGGCGGAAGTTGTCCTGACCGGTGATGTCTTCAATCACGATGCGGCGCAGTGCGCCAATCTTTGCTGGCGGCATGCCTGGCAAGAGGCGTCCGCGACTGCCGATGCGCAGAAAGATCGGGCTGCGAGTGCGCTCGATCACACATTTTTCAATCAGGATGTCCTCGACATCACCACCATCCACTGTGGCGAGTGTGATACCTGTGCTGCATTCCCGCTTGCCGCGCAGACTCGGCATATCGATCGGGACGCCGCCGAGTCTAAGATTGCGTGCGTAGATGCGGCGGAAATCACCTTGAGTGTCCGTGCCGATTTTGAGTGCGTTGCAGTTAGTCACGAAGGTGCTGTTCTCGATCAAGACATCCTCTGTCGGCATTAAGCTCGCACCTTTGATGCACATGGCATCGTCCTCGGCGTTGATTAGGCAGTCCCTTATGATGACGCGGCGGCAGCCATCGATGTCGAGGCCATCGTTGTTGTGGTTCGCCTGATTGATCACCTTCATTCCTTGGAAAATCATGTCTTCGCAGTTCATGTAGTTCTGCATCCAGCAAGCAGAATCCTTGAGTGTGATATTTTCTATCAGGATTTGTCGAGAGTCGAGTACGCGAATGCCAAACGGCCGCCCGGGAGTCGCGGCGATCGTTTGTGCGCCCGTAAAATTTTTCTTAGTGCCACGAAAGTCGATGACGCCTTCACCGCGAATCCAGATGCGTTCGACATTTTCAGCGAAGATGAGCGACTGGTGCATGCCCATGTGAGTGTCCATGACGGTCTTTCGTTTCGCGATTCGCTCTGGGTAATCGCTCAGAGACAAGCTCCCGAGCAGGCGTGAATCTTTGGCGATTTCTAACATGACACCAGATTTTAAGTCCACGGTGCCAGTGACGTAGTCGCCTCCGGCCAAAAGCACCACGCCGCCACCCGCCTTGGTGCAAGCATCAATCGCCTTCTGGATGGAAGTGGTATTGACCGTTTCGCTGTCAGCCACGGCTCCGTGGTCTTCTACTTTGAATGTCCGCGCGGGCACTGACCATGGTTTGAGGGTGGCGGTGAGGCGGTCCGCCATCGCATTCAGGTCAGTGCGCAATGAACTCTCCCATTTCGATGATTGAGATGGCGCAGCACCTAGAAGTGACAGGCAGCTAATCGCGAGAGTTATAGGTAATATTACGGTTTTCATGGATTGGCAAAAAAGGGCTTCAGTGAGCAGTGACTTTTTTAAGAAGCTGAAAAAACTGTTTTTTGCGGTCACTCTGGATGGCCCAGTTAACAGGAGGGTTTTGGAAACCTTGTTCAAATGGTTCATTTTTCCTTCTGAAATCGAAGTAGCCCCATGATACGCCGTTCTCGATGGAAACGATCATGTTGTTGCCTTGTTCGCCAAACCCTTGGTGCTCATCTAACCAAGGGCGATCATCCTCGTTGTTGATGATGGGCTTGAGGTTGTCACCGATCCGTTTGCGAGTGGCCTCAATGAGCTTCACCATTTGCTGGGGTTGCTTGACGCCATTGCCGTGAAGCAGCACGTAATCCGAAGATGCGACGACTTTTTCACTGGGAAGCCTTCCACCCATGTAAGAGGTGCTGACGAGGAGTCGCCGTCCATCGACCTTGGTGGATTTGACCTGCTCGATGAGTTCGTGAACTCGATTGGGCCTCAAGATTTCGCGGTCGTAAGATTTCGAATCACACTCGTTGTTGATCTCGACTAGCACGTTCCTCCAATTCTGACCAAGCAGCCATTTCGTCGCCTGATCCACTGCATTTTTCACAGCGGCTTCATCTTCTAAACGCTCATCCTGTCCGAAATAGAAGTAGCCCACGATAGCGACCATACCGAGTTCATCGGCGCGTTTGAGGATGCGAGCGAGGCGGTCCATGTAAGGTTGGCTAAGGTTTCCTTTCGCGTCGAAGGCTGAGTTGATCCACGGCTGGTCCTTGGAATAGCCTTCGGGAGAGCCGCCTTGAAGATTGATGGTGAAGGCAAGCAGTCCATGTTGCCGCCAAGATTCCATGGCTTGAATGAACTCATCGGTATTGCGTTCTGGATCCCATTTGCCGGTGTCCGCGTAGGCCCACTTGTCGCGTGTTTCCGGGTTGAGGTCGTCGAAGATACCTTGCACGAGGCGCGCATTCATCAATAGACCCTCCATCGGTATTTGCCGCCCTTCTGGGTTTTTCCATGTGACACCTTGGTAGGTCGGAGCGCCGTTGATCAGGAAATGAGATTCTTTGATAGAAACCTCGGTTTGCCGTTCTTGTGCATGGAT
>JBGSLX010000391.1:0-7874 GCA_041740475.1 Akkermansiaceae bacterium
CGTGGTCATCGATAGCGCCAGCGGCCAACCCCAGGAAATTCCATCTCCAGACATTCTCGACACTCTCTCAAGCACCGCCGCCACCGACACCGCCGCAGATCTCCCGGCTCTACTTTCCCGCGCCGCTGAGTTTCTCGGGGAAACATCTGGCCGCTCGGAAATTTGGCTCGCCTCCGACATGCAAAGCTCGAACTGGCGACCCAACGACGAACGCTGGGCCGCCGCTCGCGCTGCACTCGCCGATCTGCCGCAGAAACCCGCCATCCGGATCCTCTCCATCACCGGCCCCACGGCTGCGAATTCGTCGATCCGCCTCTTGAGTTCGCGCCGCGCCAGCGATGAATTGCTGCTCGATCTCGAAATTTTGCGCTCCGGCGAAGCGCGTGGCTCCTCGTCCATTCCACTCACCACCCAGCTCGACGGCAGCCGCACCACGGAAAACCTGACCGTCCCCGGCCAATCTCTGCGTTTCCAGAAACGCGTGGCATTGCCCACCGGCAGTGCCTCCGGTCACGGCTGGCTCTCTGTCCCCGCCGACGGCAACCCGCGCGACAACGCCACGTTTTTTGCCTACGGCCCCGACCGCCCCAGCAAATCGCTCATCGTCGCCCCCGCTGGTGAAAGTGCTGACTACCTCGCTCTCGCTGCCGCACCTCCGGGACTCAGTAATTTTGAAACGCAGCGCATCGACCCCGCGCAAGCCGCGACCGCCCTCACCAACGACCTCTCGGCCATTATCTGGGCGACACCACTGCCAAGCGGACCCGTCGCCGATTCGCTTCTGCAATTTCTCAACGATGGCGGCCACGTGCTTTTCCTGCCTCCCGGAATTTCCTCCAATCAGTCATTTCAAGATCTGACATGGGCAGAACCCACGGAGTCACCTGCCGGGAAATTTTTCATCCTCAGCGATTGGAACCACAGCGATGGGCCGCTCCGCGATGGCATCGACGGCACACCGCTTTCTGCCGACCGACTGAAAGCCATTCGCCGCCAAATTCCTCTCGGTGACACCACGCCGATGGCTCGCTGGGAAGATGGCGAACCCGCACTCACGCGGCGCATCTTTGAGCAGGGCACCGCGTGGTTTCTCGGCAGTCTGCCGGATTATACTTGGTCGAATCTCGCCGACGCCGATGTCCTGCTTCCAGCCATCCAGCGCATCATTTCAGCCGGTCATGACCGCTTCGATGCCTCCCACATCACCACGCTCGGTTCCTCAGACTCCCGCCTTTTACCCGGAGAAACGCGACGCCGCGTCGATGATTTCGGCAGCCCAGATCCCGCCAACGCCAGCCACGAAGCCGGCATTCATTTGCTTGGTGAGCGCCTGCTTGCGATCAATCGCTCACCCATCGAAGACAGCCCAGAAGTGGTCACTCGGGAACTGCTCGATACCATGCTCGAAGGCACCAACCACACCCTGCTCGATCAAGCCGGGCAGTCCGGCGACCCCAACCTCTCACGCGATGTCTGGCGTGCCTTCCTCATCGCCATGCTGCTTTTCCTCATCGCCGAAGCACTGCTCTGCCTGCCAAAAAAGGAAAGTTCGCAGATTCTCCAGCAGCCAACTTTGTCCTGAATATCGCCTTTTCTCTTCATCTTCGCCTGCTAATCGTAACGCCATGGACGTAATCACTCTGCAAAATGAAATCCAGCAACTGCCCAGCCATTTGCAGGACCGCCTCGCCGCTTTCCTAACGGCACTCCGCATGAACCGCGATGGCGACCATTACGAAATCCAACAGCGGCTAGACGATCCATCGCCAGAAAACTGGAAGTCATGGGACGAAGTCAAAGCGGACCTTCGCTCCAACGATCCCGCTTCAGAATGATCGAACCCTACGCCGTGTTTCTCCGCACCGAGGCGATCCAAATGCTGCGTTCGGCCCAAGCCACAGCGCGAAAACGCATTTCAAACTTCATCGACGCGCTAGCCACAGCTCCTTCATCGGTCGGTGACTACACCATCTCAGACCCGTCCGGGCGCATTCTGGAAATCAAAATTATCGGTTCCTACGCCATCACGTTTTGGGCAGATCACGCGGTCCGCGAAATCAAAATTACCGACATTCGCAGTGCGGATCACGCATGAGCTGGATGAACTCGATTGTCCGGAGCGAACCACCCAAATCTCAAATCTCAAATCTCAAATCTCAAATCCCCAATCTCAAATCTCCAATCTCCAATCTCAAATCCCCAATCCCCTAAGTGCTCCACCTCTCTCCCACTCCCGTCACTCTCTGGATCGGCATCATCGCCTTGATCGTGACGGGTGCGCTTTCCATCACCATCTGGAAACGCAGCCCGCACCGTGGTCGCACCGCAGCACTCGAGTCCCTGCGCATGCTAATCGCGCTCGTGGTCGTTCTCCTTCTCTGGCAGCTCGAGTGGCACACGGTCATCCACCCAGACACCAAGCCGAAAATCGCCATTCTGTGGGACGATTCCAAGTCGATGACCACCATCGACGCCCAACTTCCGCCCATTCTCAGTGACTCCTCAGAAATCGTCACGCGCGCCGAATGGGTGAGCAAAGCCTTGGCCTCGGACCTCTGGAAACCGCTCGAAGCTTCCGGTGCCAACGACGTCGAAAGCCGCGCCTTTTCCACTCCAGACCCCGAACAATCCGCTCGCTCCGGCAGCGACCTCGAAACGCCACTCTCCGAGCTTCTCGAAAATCAGAACAACCTCCGCGCCGTCGTGCTTTTCAGCGATGGCGACTACAATCTCGGAAATCCACCCGTCGCCGCCGCCCAAAAAATGCGCCTGCGCGGCGTGCCGCTTTTCCCGATTCCCGTCGGCAGCCAGACGCGCTTGCCAGACATCGATCTCTTATCCGTGGCCGCTCCCACTTACGGCATCGTTGGGGAAAACATCCAAATTCCCTTCACCATCCGCTCCTCGCTCGACCGCCAAGTCCGCACCATCATCCGCCTGCGCGATGAATCCGGCCGCACTCAATCGAAGGACATCGTGCTCGCCCCGAACGCAGAAACCTACGACTCCATCCTCTGGCGCATCGAAAAACAAGGCAGCTCCACTTTAGAAATCTCCATCCCCGTGGCCGATGGCGAGCTGATCCCAGCCAACAATTCGCGCAAATTCACCATCGCTGGCCGCGAGGAAAAAATCCGCGTGCTCGTCATCGAAAGCCTGCCGCGCTGGGAATACCGCTTCCTGCGAAATGCCCTCTCGCGCGACCCCGGCGTCGAACTTTCCTGCCTGCTTTTTCACCCGGAACTCGGCCCCGGCGGCGGCAAGGATTACATCGACGCCTTTCCCGAGAAACTCGAGGATTTGGCGAAATACGACGTCATTTTCATCGGTGATGTCGGCATCGGCAACGACCAGCTCACCCCAGAACAATGCGCGCTCATTCGCGGGCTGGTGGAAAATCAAGCATCCGGCGTGATTTTTATGCCCGGCCCGCGCGGCAACCAAATGTCCCTTTTGGAAACTGAGCTCTCCGACCTCATCCCGGTGATTCTCGACGAAGACCAGCCCAAGGGATTTCCAGAATCCATCGCCGCTCCGCTCACCCTCACCACCGAGGGCCGCAGTTCGCTACTCACCATGCTCGGCAACAACGAGCAGGAAAACCCGGAAATCTGGCGCAGACTGCCCGGTTTCTATTGGCACGCGCCGGTCATCAAAGCCAAGGCCGGCAGCGAAGTGCTCGCGGTGCATGGCAATCGCCGTGGAAAATTCGGCCCGATTCCTCTGCTGGTCACCAAGCCCGCCAGCAACGGCAAAGTGCTCTTCATGGGCATCGATTCCGCGTGGCGCTGGCGTCGTGGCGTGGAAGATCTCTACCACTACCGCTTCTGGGGCCAAGTCGCACGCTGGATGTCCTACCAGCGCAACATGGCTGCGGGTCAGCGAGTGCGCCTGTTTTTTACCCCGGAGCGCCCCGAACCCGGCTCGACGGTCACGCTCAATGCCAATGCCTTCGATGCCAACGGCGCGCCTCTCAAAGACGGCGGAGTCGCTGTGGACCTCCCCGCACCCGATGGCCGCACCCAACGCATCGATCTCCAGAAAAACGAAAGCGCCTGGGGAGCGTTCAGCGGTCGTTTCAAAGTCGATCTCCCCGGCGAATGGAAACTCCGCGCCACCACCACAGGAGCGGAAGACAAAGCACTCGAAACCACCTTGCTCGCCCAAGGCGTGGAAATCGAAAAAGTCGGCCAACCCGCGCGCCCCGAAGTGCTCGAAGAAATGGCGCGCGTTTCAAAAGGCCGCGTCATCCAGCCCGCTCAACTCGCCGAACTCGTCAAAGAAATCAACGCACTTCCCGAGCCACGCCCACTCGAAAGCCGCATCCCACTCTGGTCCCACTGGGGCACCGTCGCCACCCTCGTCATCCTACTCGGCACCTTCTGGATCGGCCGCAAACTCAACGGAGCATTTTAAAAACTCTCTCCCAATCCGTGTGTTCCGTGCATTCCGTGGTTCAATTCTTTCGTTTCTTTCGCCCATTTCGCTGTTCCTTCTCTTAATTCGTAACTTCTCGCCATGACCGCCCCTAAAAGCTCCAAAGAACAAGCGATTCGGATGATCCTAATCGAAGACCACGCAGACTTTCGCGAATCCGTGGCGATGGTGCTCGAAGAACGTGCCCACTACCAATGCGTGGGCAGTTTTTCCACGATGGAAGACGCGCTGGAAGCCTTGCGCGGCGGTCTCATCGCCGATTTGGTGCTGTCCGATCTCGGGCTGCCCGGCATGAGCGGCATCGCAGGCATCCGGAAAATTCGCGAACTCCTGCCAGACGCACGCGTGTTGGTGCTCACCGCATTCACTGACAAAGCGAAAGTTTTCTCAGCCCTAGAAGCCGGCGCGCACGGATACCTCGTCAAAGCTGGCAGCGCCTCCCGACTCTTGGAAACCTTGGAGGAAGTGCTCGCCGGTGGCACCCCGCTCGACCCAAAAATCGCCGGCATGATCCTGCAAACCTTCCGCCAGCTCAGCCCCATTCCTGCAGCAGAAGCTCTTTCCGCTCGCGAATGCGAAGTCCTGCAACTCTCCGCCAAAGGTCTCACCCGCAAGGAAATCGCCGATGACTTAAAACTCAGCGAGCACTCCGTCACGGAATACATCAAACGCAGCTTCGATAAACTCCACGTCCGCAGCCTGCCCGCCGCCGTCAGCGAGGCCATCCGTCGTGGATTCCTCGACCTATCTTGAATATCCCTCCCGTGTCCCATGATTTAGGGACAAGACATCCTGCGAATTTTTCCTCACCTTCGCTCGTGTCGAGGGGAGAGGTCCCCGGTTTCAATGTTTCATGACAAAAAAAGGGTCGCGCGAATGCGCGACCTTTTTTGTGTTTAAGCGCTGAGGTTAGTCGTCACCAAACTCAACACAGATCATTTTCCTTTCTAAGTTGGGAGACAACTGCACCTTGAGCGTTAGCTATTATTCAACGCAGCTAAACCTATGAAACGCCGTTCACTTCTCACCATGATTCCAGCCGCCTCAGCTTTGCTCGCACTTCGTTCGCAGGGTGCGCCGATCCCGCAGGATGCTCTCACCGCTGCGGGTTTTGGCATTTCGATCCAATGTTGGTCGTTTAAAGAATTCACTCTGTTTGAAGCCATCGAAATGGCGGCGGCGGCGGGCGCAGGTGGCGTGGAGGTATTTTCCGGCCAAAAACTCGGTGGCGGACACGGCGACTTGAAATTTGGCCCCGATCTGCCGGAGGAAAAAGTCAAAGCGGTGCTTGAGCATCTCTCTCGCCACAAACTCGTCGCTTATAATTTGGGGGTCATTGACATCCCGAAAAACGAGCCAGAAGCACGCAAAATCTTCGGCTTGGCGAAAACCATGGGCCTCTATGGCATCACAACCGAGAGCATCAAATCCATCGACACCATTGAGAAACTCGCCAAGGAATACGATCTCAAAGTCAGCTTTCACAATCATCCGAAGCGGCCGCTCTACGACATGTGGAACCCTGATTTTGTGTTCGCCGCCGTGAAGGACCGCCATGAAAACGTCGGCATTTGCGCGGACATCGGGCACTGGGCGACCTCTGGTTTGGACCCGCTGGCCGTGATCCAAAAAGTCGCGTCTCGGGTGCATGCGTTCCACATGAAAGACCGGGAATCGATCAAGAACTGGACGCATGACCGACCATTTGGAACAGGTATCATCGATCTAATCGCAATCATGGATGAAGTCCGCAAACACGGCTTTGCCGGAAATGTTTCCATCGAGTACGAACACAATTGGAAAACCAGCTTGCCCGAGATCGCGCAGTGCGCTGGCTACTTGCGCGCCTATTCGCGGATGAAAGGGTGATAAGAGCGCGGAATTGATTCCGCACTTTTGGAGGGTGAAGATGCGGAATGAATTCCGCGCTCCAATTTTCTTACTGTGCGGGGACGTGCGGCTCGAAGGTCATCGAGCGTTCGTGCTGGCGGGCTTTGGCTGCGGTTTTTGCCTGTTGATGGAAGAACTCCTGAGCGCGGAATGGCTTCTGGTTTTTCGGGCGTTGGATGCGCTGGGAGGTGCCGTCGGGCAGTAGGATGGAGGCTTGGACGTTGTCTTGAAAAAAGGTGTCGAGAATGCGGACCAAGCGCCGTTTGAGCGCGGGTTCTTCAACCGGGATCATCAGTTCCACGCGCTTCTCAAGATTGCGCGTCATCCAATCGGCCGATGAAAGATAAACTTTGGAATCGCCGCCTTGGTGAAAATGGAAAATGCGCGCGTGTTCGAGGAAGCGGTCGATGATCGAGACGATTTGGATGTTTTTGGAATACTTGGGATCGCCGGGCTTGAGGCAGCAGATGCCGCGGACGTTGATTTTGATTTCCACGCCAGCGCGGGATGCTTTGTAGAGCGCGTCGATGATTTCAGGGTCTTGCAGTGAGTTCACCTTGGCGATGATGCGCGCTGGGATGCCTTGTTTCGCGCGCTCGGCCTCGCTGGAGATGAGGTCGAGAAGCTGGGGCTTCATCGCAGTGGGCGCGGGGACCAGCCGTTGGAAGCGCAGCAGTTTGGACCTGCCGGAGACGGCATTGAAGAGCTGCGAGGCGTCGTTTCCGTATTCCGGCTTGCAGGTGAGGTAGGAAATATCGGTGTAGAGCTTTGAGGTGGTCTCGTTGTAATTGCCGGTGCCGAGGTGGACGTAGCGGCGCAGATGGCCAGCCTCGCGGCGGATGATCATGCAGATTTTTGCGTGGGTCTTGAGCCCTTTCACGCCGTAAACGATCTGTGCGCCAGCGCGTTGGAGTTCGTCGGCACGGTCGAGATTGCGGGCTTCATCAAAGCGGGCCTTGAGCTCGACGAGTGCGGTGACTTGTTTGCCATTTTCCGCCGCGCGGATGAGTGCGTCGATGATGCGGGATTTTTTGGCGGTGCGGTAAAGAACCTGCTTGATCGCGATCACATCTGGGTCATCCGCAGCTTCTTCGATAAAACGCAGAACTGGCTCGAATGACTCGTAGGGATGATGCAGCAGCAAGTCGCCCTCAGCGATGGTTTCAAACATCGTGGAGCCGGGCGTGATCGCGGGCGCGGTCTGACTCGGCCACTCGGGATCGCGCAAGTGGTCGTGATCCGCGAGAAATGCCAGCTCCATGAATGAAGACAGCCCGGGCGGACCGTGCACGAGATAGGTTTCTTGAGAACCAGCGGCGGTGACGGTGCGGATCACGCGGGCGAGGTCGCGCGGGGCGTCTGAGCGCAGTTCGAGGCGCACCGTGTCCGAGAAGCGCCGGGCGGTGAGCACGTCTTCCATTTCATCGGCGAGGTCGAGCGTGTCATCTTCGCGCACGGCGATGTCGCCATTGCGGGTGACGCGGAAAGTGGTGGTGGCCGCACAATTTTCCCCGGGAAATAAGCGCGCGGCGTGCATCGAGACGTGA
>JBGSLX010000392.1:0-1691 GCA_041740475.1 Akkermansiaceae bacterium
GGTGTGGCTTGAAATGTTCGCGGAGGGTCTCCATAGTGGCTTCGGCGGCTCTGGGATCGTAATTATTGTGTCTCACAACCAATGACTTACACCCTGAGTCGCCATTTGTTAAGATTTCTTAAATTTTGTCGCGTAGTGTGACGTATCATAGAGATGAATCTAAACACGACATTGACTGACTTGCTTGAGCTCCCCGCAGAATTATCGGCGAAGGCGCAAGCGGTGCCCGGACTGCCTGAGCGGTTGCTGCGTTTTATCAGAATGGAAGTGGCGATGAACGAACTTCGGCAACAGCGCTACAGTTCTGAGGCTCTGGAAGTCGTGCAACGGGCTCGGGAATTAGTGGAAATGCGTAATACCGAAGGCAAAGACCGCACAGAAGCGATGCAGGCTTTTGAGCAGAACTTCACCGAGATTACCAAGTCATTGTAATTTTTGCTCATGCTCCGCGCCGTTCTGGATACCAATGTCGTCTTGGCTGCCAAGCGATCTCAGCATCCACACAGCCCGAATGCCGAGATGATCTCACGCTGGATGGCAGGAGATTTCATCTGGCTGGTGAGTGATGATGTGGTGACCGAATATGCCGAGAAGCTGCTAGAAAAAGGCATTGATCCTGTAAAAGTGGAGCGATTCGTGGCTGATGTGCTGCAATATGGAGAAGAAGTGCCGATCCATTTTTACCACTTCCATCATTACCCGGTGGACGCGGACGACGTGGCATTTCTGCTGCTTGCGCTCAATGGCGTCGCATCCCATCTCGTGACTTATGACGAGCATCTCAAAGATGTGGGCGTGTTTTACCCAGAGTTCATCACCTGTGAACCGATAGGCTTTCTATCTGACTTGCGCACGATATCGGCACCTTGATTGGGAGTCGTGACGAGTACACTCGCCCGCGAGTAGGGCATGACCCCATGGCCAGTCCGCAGCCAGCTCGATATCAGTGGTGCGATGAAAACCATGTTCAGCCACACTCGAAACAGTCTTCCAGAAGCGGCCCGCATCGAGATTGCCACCTTACTTCAAGCGCGTCTGGCTGACTCCATCGATCTCATGATGCAAGCCAAGCAGGCGCATTGGAATGTGAAGGGTCTGAACTTTTTTTCCCTGCATAAAGTCTTCGATAAGGTCCATGCAGATACCGAAGAATACGTGGACCTCATCGCAGAACGGATCGTCCAGTTAGGCGGCATTGCGCATGGGACAGTTCGTGCATCAGCAATGGCATCCGGCATGCCAGAGTATCCATTAGAAATTTCCAGTGGTTACAAACACGTCGCCGAACTCGCAAACGCCATCGCTTTCTATGGTGAAATGATCCATGAGGCCATCGTGTTAGCCACGGAGCTTGGCGATGTAGGCACAGCGGATTTACTCACACAAATTTCACGCGGCACGGACACCAATCTCTGGTTCGTAGAGGCCCACGAACAAGCAGAAGCCTAAACGAAACATTTTTCCCGGGAACGCCCCATCCCCGGGAACGCCGAGCTCCTGCTCGGCAAACTCTCTCTTTCGGACTCCCACCCTAACCAAAACACAACCTCACCTCTATGAACAAGAATCCACTCAAACAAGGCATGATCGAACAAAACTTCGACGGCATCGGCGAAATCAGCGATGACATGCTCACCGAGCGCGCGGACCAGCTCGCCTTGATCGCCGGTCGCCCCGTGACCCATGAGGAC
>JBGSLX010000393.1:0-3779 GCA_041740475.1 Akkermansiaceae bacterium
GGGCAAAACGAAGAACGGCAAGATGAACAAGGGAATCCACTGGATGAGTGTGAGAACAGTGGTCTGGAGTTTCACATAAGGCGTTTTCCGCCGCTGGATGCGCCGGATTCCGAAGATCAGCACGCACAGACAATAGGCCAGTGAGTAGTAGAAACTCGGTTCTGAGACGGCGCTTTTGATGATATTTCCAAAAGTGCCCGCAGTCCCCCACCAGCCTTGCAGCCCGGATAACCACGCGCCCGGCTGGGGATTCAGCCATGCGGGGAGCATCCCACCGAAGGGCAGCTTGCCGCCTTTTTTCCAGTGATAGAGCCATATACAAAACAACAAGCTGCCCGCCAGCGTGAGCCAAAACTTGGGCGTGCGCTCGCCGCTGATGTGGATGCCAGAGCGGCGGAAAAAATCGAGCGGTGCCTCGCGACCGATCAGCACGAAGACATTGTCGTTTGGGATCACCCGATCGCAGCCGCTCTCGCCGCAGAGCGTGACTTGGTTTTCATCGATGTCTTGGACGTTGGTGCCGAGATGGAGGCGGAGTTTTCCTTCCTTCGAGTAAGTTTCCAGTTTTTCGAGATTGCCAGCTTTCGGTCGGGAAAATTCTTTTTTGCGGTAGCTGAGATCCACGCTCGCGCCGGACTCCGCGAGTGAAATGGCAGCCTCCAGCGCGGAATCCCCTCCCCCGACGACCAGCACGCGCTTTCCTGAGAATCCCTTGGAGTCGATCAGGCGATTGCTGACTTTGTCGAGCCCCTCGCCGGGGACGTTGAGTTTGCGGAAATTGCCAGTGCGCCCGATGGCGACGATGACGCGCTTGGCAAGCACCGGCTCGCCCTTGAGAAAATGCAGTTTCAGACCGCCAGCCGTGCGCTCGATCTTGTCGATGTGCGCGGCGACTGGCTCGATCCCGTGTTCGCTTTGTTGGGCTGTGAGTTCGGTGAGAAGCTCCTCTTTCACCGTCGCGCGGAATCTCATTTCGCCCTCGGGTACCATGTCGGTGGGATAGGTGAAAATCGGCTTCTTTCGCGGGAAATTGCGGATCGTCGAGAACGCTTCGGCTGATTCATACAGGCGGAAATTGAGGCCCGCCTTCTTCGCCTCGATGGCGGCGGAGATGCCGGAAACTCCTGCGCCGATGATCACAAGATCGAGTGTTTGATCGCTCGGCTGGCCTTTTGCGAAGCTCGATTCGGCGAGAATTTCACGAACTGCGCGGGCTCCGGTATCGGCGGAAAATTTCAGCAACGGCACGCCCGTCAAGTCGCCGACGATGCGGATTCCCGGAACATTGCAGGTTCCATCGTCGCGGACGGAGGGGGCTTTTTCGACAGCGCCGGAAGGCCATTTGCCGTGAAGCCAGTGAAAATACTGAGAAATCATAAGGGTCGTGATGGTGTGTTAAGAACGCTCTTGTGTCGTTCGGGAAGCGCGAAACCTTAACAGACGTTAGTCAGGTATATTTTCCGTGTTTGATACTCGCAGCCTTGCGCCCGCAGAAAACGACACAGAAAGTCCGCGACATGAAGTCCATATTCTTCTTGGCGATGCTCGTTGGTTTGATCGGTTGCAGCCATCGCCCGGCGGCTCCTGAGCTCGACTCTATTTACAACGCGGCAGCGCGGCAAAGCCATGTGGACCGCAATCCGATCATCGTGATTCCGGGGATTTTGGGCTCGAAACTCGTGGAAAGTGAAACTGGCGAAATCGTCTGGGGGCGCTTCGGGGCGGGCGCAGTCGATCATGGAAATGCGGCTGGCATGCGCAGTCTCGCGCTGCCGATTTCTGCGGCTGACTGGCCGCGCGATGAAGTGAAGGCGGATGGAGTCTTGAGCGAGCTGGAGCTGGCGTGGGGGCTCAATTTCCGCTTCAAGGCGTATTCTCAGATGCTTGCCGCCTTCGGTGCGGGCGGCTATCTGGACCCAGCGCTCGTTGCGAGCGACTCGATTGATTATGGCAAAGAGCATTTCACCTGCTTCCAGTTTGCCTACGATTGGCGACGGTCCTGCGCGGAAAACGCAGCCCGGCTCGGCGAGTTTATTGAGGAAAAACGAGGATACGTGGCGAAGGAACGCAAGCGCCTCTACGGCAGCAGCGCTCCGGTGAAATTCGACATTTGCGCTCACTCGATGGGTGGGCTGATCGCTCGCTATTTCCTGATGTATGGGAATCGACCGCTCGATCCCGGTGGCGAGATTCCTGTCACTTGGGCAGGTGCGCGGCATGTGGAAAAATTGATCGTCGTCGGCACGCCGAACGGTGGCTCGGTCTATCCGTTTCATGACATCATGGAGGGCTTCCGCCTCAGCCCGCTCGTGCCGCGTTTCTCCGCCGCTGCCATCGGCACCATGCCTTCGGTTTATGAATTGCTACCGCCGGAGTCCGACGGCGCATTGATCAATGAACACAGCCGCCCAATTTCCTATTATGATATCGACGAGTGGGAGCGCCGTGGCTGGGGCTTGCTCGATCCCGCCCATGCCAATGATCTGGCGACCTTGATGCCCGAGACAGCGGACCAAGCGGAGCGCAAACGTCGGGCGCACGAGCACTTGGCGAAACTCCTGCAAAACGCCCGCGCCTTCCACCGCGCCATCAACCGCCCATCCAGGCTGCCGCGCGATTTGGAGCTCCACAGCTTCGCCGGAGACGCGGTGAAAACGGGCAGCCGGGTGCAAATTTCCGCCGCTGGCGAAATGCAGATCATCGACTGGATTCCCGGCGACGGCAGCGTGACACGAGCCTCAGTCCTGCGCGACATGCGGAAACCCAATCAAGCCGCGAGCCGTCTCATCAGCCCGATCCCGTGGACGTCATCGTATTTTGTCTTCACCAACCACGTCCGCATGACCTCAGATTCCGCCTTCGTGGACAACGTGCTGCACCTACTGCTAGAGCGACCGAGGTTGGGGCGTTAGAGATTGCTGGAACTCTGGACGGCAACTCTTCCAATGCTTTGGCGGGATAGAAGACGGATTTACCGGTCGGTGAAAATCACACCAAGAAAAAATTTCAAATTGCCTCTCCACAACTCAGGTATTACTCATGGTCATACGATGAAAACGCTGACTGTAAAAATCCCTGAAGCCTTGGAAACAAAACTGCGAAAAAAAGCCAAGGCTGCAAACGAACCGGTGTCAGAAATCGTGCGCCGGGCTTTGACTCGCGAGATGGAATTTGATGCCGTAGATTTCTCAAAACTGGCGGCTCCTTACCTTGGAATGTTTTCCGGTCCGCCGGATCTCTCCACTCGTGAAGGTTATGGAAGTCGCGAATCTCGTTGATGCCGGTCCTCTCATCGGCTGGCTCAATGCCTCCGACCAGTGGCACCACTGGGCAGTAGAAACTCTCTCGGCAGTCCACGGCCCACTTCATACCACCGAGATCGTGCTCGGCGAAGCGTGTTGGCAACTGGGCGGCAACACGCAGCCCGTCCACGCTCTGCTGGGTCTAGTCCGCGTAGGAGCCATCCAACTTATCCGGCCATGGCCCGGCCATCTTGAGCGGACCCAAGAGCTGATGATGAAATACGAGCGGATGGATGCCGCCGATGCCTCGCTCGTCATATTGTCCGAAATCCATCGCCACGCAAAAGTCATCACCACCGACCGTCGCGACTTCAGCATTTACCGTCGCTTCGGACACCACCGCGTGCCGGTCATCCTTCCGCCCGCCTGAGCGCCCGCATGCGCAAACAATTTCCCAATCAGAAGTTCGGAAACGGAATTTCCAGCATGGTGAATCGCGACCTCGGTGACCGATGAATGCCTACGCGGATACCGGGT
>JBGSLX010000394.1:0-20618 GCA_041740475.1 Akkermansiaceae bacterium
ACCGTAGTTTCGAACTGAATCAGTGCCTTGCATTGAGTCTCGATACCCGTGTCGATTACTTGTGTGAAGAAGGTGATTTCACATCATGGACAACGAAAGTTGCGCTCGACTGGAACTTCGCAGGTCAGGCTACTCTTTCACCTTTCGTGGCTCTTTCCGTCGCGCTTGGCGAGACCGGTTCGGGTCCATGGGCACAGACTGAAAATGAATTCGTCGGTGGCTCCATGCTCAGCGTGAGCTTCTAATTCTTCGGAGTTTCATACTCAACAACTAACTCAAGAGCGGCCACACAAGTGGCCGCTCTTTTTTTGTGACTGAATTGACCGAAGACGACGCCTGTTTTTCATCGTCAGCAATCACGAGTGCTCCTTAAGTTCCGCGCATGGCGAAGCGCTTGTATGTCGTGGCAGGAGAATTGAGCGGAGACGCCCACGGCGCAGGATTGCTGCGTTCGCTCAAGAAGATGTTGCCCACATTGGAAATCCGCGGAGCGGGCGGCCCGGAAATGGCAGAAATCGCCGGCTCCGGTCTGCGTGATTGGGTAGAAGACTCGGCAGTGATGGGCGTGTGGGAAGTTTTGAAACGCTACGGATGGTTCAAAAAGCGTTTTGGCGAGATGCTCAATGACCTCAAAGCCTTCCCGCCAGATGTGCTGCTGCTCATTGACTACCCAGGCTTCAACTTGCGTTTCGCGGAAGCGGTGAAGCGTGAGTGCCCGAACACGCGACTGGTTTATTACATCAGTCCGCAAGTCTGGGCGTGGCACAAAGGACGCATCCCCAAGATGGAGCAGATGCTCGATGAAATGCTCTGCCTCTTTCCTTTCGAGCAGCCGATTTTCCAAAGTGCGGGCTTGAAAACGACCTTCGTCGGTCACCCATTGGTCGATGAATTGGCGGAAAAGCGTCTGCCAGATGCAGTGCGGGACGAAAAACTGGTGGGGTTATTTCCCGGCAGCCGTGAGCGCGAGGTCGCGCGGTTGTTTCCGATGATGATCGAAAGCGCGGAACTTTTGCGAGCTTGGCACAGTGATCTTCGTTTCGAAGTGCCCGCCGCTTCATTCCAACTCGCAGAGCAGATCCACCATTTGCTCGAAGAAGCCGAAGCAGGCGGATGGATCACCGTCACCATGGGAGGCAGCCATGCACTCATGCAGCGTGCGTGTTGTGCGGTGATTGCCAGCGGCACGGCCACGCTGGAGGCGGCGTGTTACGGCTTGCCATACTGCCTCGTTTACCGAGTCGCACCGCTCACTTACATGCTCGCCAAGATGTTGGTAAAAATTAAGGACATCGGTTTGGTCAACATCCTCGCAGGGGAAAGGGTGGTCGAGGAATTCGTCCAATCAGATGCCAATGCGCTCCACGTTTCGCGTTCGCTCCGTGCATTTCTGGAAAACCCGGAAAAACGCGAGGCGTTGCAAATCCGTCTCGCGGAGACTGCTGCCAAGCTCGGCGACTCGGGAACCCACGAGCGAGCTGCTCTGGCCGTTCGTGCCTGGTTGGCGTAATGCGGATCGAAATTTCCAGCGACCATCTGAATCGGGCGCATTGATACGAGGCCGCGCTGATTTCACAGTCCTTCAAAGGATTTTTGACAAACGCGCCTTGATCGTTAGCCTGCCGCATCGCACTGAGCGGCTGGAATCGTCGGCTCACATTTACTCCCGCACATCGAATATGAACACACTCCGCACCTTCACCACAGGCCTTGGCACCGAGGGCAAATTCCATTCTGTACCCGCTCTTGCCGAACAGGGTTTTCCGAACTTATGCAAACTTCCGATTTCCATCCGTATCGTTCTGGAATCCCTGCTGCGCAACAATGACGGCCTCAAGGTCACGGAGAAAGACGTCGCCAACCTCGCGAATTATAACGCCAAGTCGCCCGGCGATTACGAAATCCCGTTTGTCGTCGCTCGCATCGTGCTGCAAGATTTCACGGGCGTACCTTTACTAGTGGATCTCGCCGCGATGCGTTCTGCCGTTCACGCCATGGGCAAGAACGCAAAAATGATCGAGCCGCTGGTGCCCGTGGATCTGGTCGTGGACCACTCGGTCCAAGTCGATTACGCCGGAACCAGCACCTCGCTAGAGCGCAATCTGGATCTGGAGTTTCACCGCAATCGCGAACGCTACGAGTTCCTCAAATGGGGCGAGCAGGCATTTGATACGTTTAAAGTCGTGCCGCCGGGCATCGGCATCGTTCACCAAGTGAACCTCGAATACCTCGCGAAGTGCGTGCTTGAGAAAGACGGCGTGTTTTACCCGGACACACTCGTCGGAACGGACTCGCATACCACCATGATCAACGGCCTCGGCGTGGTCGGTTGGGGAGTCGGTGGCATCGAGGCAGAAGCCGGAATGCTTGGCCAGCCGGTGACTTTCTTGGTGCCAGAAGTGGTGGGTGTTTATCTCACGGGCGACCTCGCGACTGGCGTCACCGCCACCGATCTTGTCTTGCGTGTCACCGAATTGCTTCGCCAAACGAAAGTTGTCGGCAAGTTCGTCGAGTTCTACGGCCCCGGCGCACGGGCGCTCTCGCTGCCAGACCGCGCGACCATCGCCAATATGGCTCCGGAATATGGTGCAACGATGGGATTTTTCGGCATCGACGACACCACGACAGGCTATCTCGAAGGAACTGGCCGCCCGCCGGAACTCTGCAAAACCGTCGAAAATTACTACAAAGCTCAAGACCTCTGGGGCATTCCGCTCAACCGCGATGCTCTGGAATACTCGCAAATCGTCGATCTCGACATTTCTACCGTAAAACCCGGCGTGGCTGGTCCGAAGCGCCCGCAAGACCGCATCGAAGTGGAATCACTCAAGGAAAAGTGGGCGTCCTTGCTCACCGCACCCGCGCCTGACGGCTACAACAAGCACCCGGAAATTGACACCCGCACACCTGTTGGTCTGCCCTCCACACTCGATGCCATTCCAGACGAAACCACCGGTATCGGTCGTGCTTTTGGCTCCCAAGTCGGCGTGGTCACCGAGCCGAACGATGATCCCGCTTACCCGCTCTGGCAGGTCTGCGTGGACAGCAAAGGCGGCATCAAGGACACCATCTCGCACGGCTCCGTGCTGATCGCAGCCATCACTTCCTGCACCAATACTTCCAATCCAAGCGTGATGATTGCAGCGGGTTTACTCGCGAAAAAGGCCAACGAAAAGGGTCTGACCGTGAAGCCCGCTGTGAAAACCTCGCTTGGTCCAGGTTCACGCGTCGTCACCGATTACCTCAACAAAACCGGCCTCCAAGCGGAACTCGACAAGCTCGGCTTCCAAACCGTCGGCTACGGCTGCACCACCTGCATCGGCAATTCCGGCCCGCTGGATCCCGGCATCGAAGACGTGGTGAAGTCCGAGGATATCATCGCCGCCTCCGTGCTTTCTGGTAACCGCAACTTCGAGGCCCGCGTCCACCAATCGATCAAGGCGAATTTCCTGATGTCGCCGCCGCTTGTGGTGGCCTTCGCCATCGCTGGAACCGTCGATATCGACATGGAAAATGAGCCGCTCGGATTCAGTGACCAGGGCTCGCCCGTTTATCTCAAGGACATCTGGCCAAGCTCCGCAGAAATCGAGGAAGCGATGAACGCCTCACTCACGCCCGATGTTTTCCAACGCCTTTACACCGGGTTTTCCGATCAAAATCCGAAGTGGAACGAAATTCAGTCCTCCACCGGCAATGTTTATGAGTGGGATCGCGAGTCCACCTACATCCAAGAACCTCCATTCTTCGATGGTTTCACCCCCACCCCGCGCGACATCGTCGAAATCAAAGGCGCACGCCCGCTCGGCATCTTCGGTGACTCGGTGACGACCGACCACATCTCGCCCGCCGGAGCGATCAAGAAAGACAGCCCGGCCGGACGTTTCCTGATGGAAAAAGGCGTCGATTTCTCCGACTTCAACTCCTACGGCTCGCGCCGCGGCAACGACCGCATCATGACTCGCGGCACCTTCGCCAACGTCCGCATCAAGAACCTGATGGTTCAAAACTTGAATGTGAACCTTCCAGATGCTCCCAATTTGAATGTTTCTCTCGAAGGAGGTTACACCATTTGCTTCCCAATACCTCAGCCTGCAGGAATTGAAATTCCCTCCTATACTTCCCAATTTGGAACACTTCCGATTCCTTCCGAGGCTCAAAACTGGGACCTAAGGAAAACTCAACCGGGCGCAACGATCAGCTCAATCTATGATGCTGCTGAATGCTACAAGTTAGCCGACACCCCCACCATCATCATCGGCGCGGAAGACTACGGCATGGGCTCATCCCGCGACTGGGCTGCCAAAGGCACCAACTTGCTCGGCGTGAAAGCCGTCGTGACCAAGTCCTTCGAGCGCATTCATCGTTCCAACCTCGTCGGCATGGGCGTGCTGCCCTGCAACTTCGTCAACAAGGACGACTACGAAAAAGTCAAAGATCTCGCCGACGCCACCTTCGACATCCTCGGCATCGACAACGATCTCAAGCCGATGCAGCAAGCGACCCTCCGCGTGCATCCCGCCAGCGGCGAAAGTTTCGACATCCCCGTCGTCGTCCGCATCGATACTCCCGTAGAAAAAGACTACTACCGCGCTGGCGGCATCCTGCCCTACGTGCTCGCGCAGATTTTGGCGTGAGCCGGAGCAAAGGCTCCGCACTCAGCAAACTAGTGAACTTCCATGGAAACTGACCCGCCACCCGTCAAAGACCGCTCTCATTGGAAAATTCGCAAGTTCAATTCCTTCGACGAACAGCGGACTCAACAGGTCAAGGATTGGCAGGAACTGAGCGGTGCTGACCGTCGAAAAGCCGCCTGGGAACTCGTTTATGACTACTGGGTTGGGATGAAAGGAATGCACCCCGATGAACTCCGACTTCAAAGATCTGTTACGAAGCTTACACGAGTGTGATGTCCGCTATCTTGTGGCTGGTGGCTACGCGGTGATCCATCATTCCCAGCCGCGCTACACCAAAGACATCGACATTTGGCTCGAACCGAATGCGGAAAATGCGTGGAAACTCATGCGAGCATTCCGTATTTTTGGTATCCCGATGATCGGCGTGACCCAAGAGGATTTTGCAAACCCCGGCACACAGTTCAATCTCGGTGTCCCTCCGTGTGCAATCGACTTTCTGACCACGATTCCCGGACTCGAGTTTGATTCTGCATGGCTGAACCGAGTCATTTCAGAAGAGAACGACTTCCCGATTTACTACTTGGGCAGGAATGACCTGATCACCGCCAAGAAAACCGCAGGTCGCCTACAAGATCTTGCCGACATCGAAGAAATCCTAAGGGCTGGAAACGATTCCTAATCAAGCGCCTAGTCAAACTCTGTCGGGCAGGCTTCCTACTCTATTGAAGATGAAAGGTTACTGACCGCAGATGACGCGGATTTTCACGGATCATGACCTCCCACGGGGGTGGCTTGAGCCATTTTGGGGAACGAGATCTTAAAAATGAGGCAAAGGTCTTCGATTCAACTCCCTCCAATCCGTGATGATCCATGTCATCCGCGGTCAATCTCTTCATGCGTCAGGTAGAAGTCCGGGCACACGATTCGTCTCCCCCTCACCAAGTTTCACGACCCGAACTCTTGGGGCTTGGCAATTTGGCGGGCAGCTCCGATAAGTGGGCATGTTCAGCGCCAGTAAGCTCACTCCCGACCAAATTTCTGCTCTCAAGCAACAGGCTGCTGCGGGAGCCACCATGTCGGATCTCCAGCGCCAGCTCAAAGAAGAGTTCGGCTTCACTCTCACCTACATGGACACGCGTTTTCTCATCCTCGATCTCGGTATCGAGCTGATTGAGGAGCCCAAGGAGGCGGAAAAAAAGTTGGAGGAAAAACCCGTGCTCGTGCCCACTGGAACGGTCTCGGTGACGATGGACGCACTCACGCTTCCCGGTGCCTTGGTCAGCGGAAAAGTCGTCTTCAGCGATGGCGAGACGGCGATTTGGATGCTCGATCAGACAGGCCGCCCGGGTCTCGATCCCGATACGCCCGGCTATCGCCCAAGTCAGGAAGACATCTTGGAGTTTCAGGTTCAACTGCGTGAATTGATTCAAAAGAGCGGACTTTGAGCGCTCAGTAACGGTCATGCAGAATCCTCAGCAGCGCTCGATTCTGGTGCTGTTTGCAGCGTTGATGCTCCTCGCGTGGGCTTTCCTTTTGCCCGGGCAGAAACCCGCGCTCCCGCAAGCTCCTCCACCCGCAGTCCCACCCGCAGTCCCACCCGAACTCGTCACACGACTGGCCGAGACTCGTCTCGAAATTGCCAAGGCGAAGCTGGAGCAAGCACGGCCCGACGAAGCTCTGGCCCTGATCGTTTCCGCGCTGGAGGTAGCTCAAAATTCAGCCGAAGCGCTGACTTTGGCTGAAAAAATCCTCATCGAGACCCGATGGCATCTTCCGATTCTGACGCTCCAGCATCCTCAGCCCATCGACCGGATCGATTTGTCTGAGCCTTCCTCGATGTGGGTCGGCTTGGCCGGTAATGTCCACACCATGGTGCGCTGGAATCTCGAAATGTTGCGCATCGAAAACGTGCTTTTCCCTCTGCCAGATCAAGAAACGCGCAGTCTCGTCTTCGACACTCCACGCAGCCGAGTGGTCGTCGAGCGTGCTGGCTTGCTGCTTTTGTGCGACGCTCAATCTCTCAAGCCGATCCGGGAAATCGGCGTGTTGCCAGATTTTGTCACTCCTTCATCGACCATCACATTTTCCGCTGATGGCCTGTTGTTCGCGCATCCGGCGATCCTTTCGGGGGAGGTTGAGTCACTGGTCTGGCAAGTGCGGGACGCGGTTTCCGGTCACTTGATCCGCACCGAAGCCGCCGCAGTCGATGCCCCGCGCCCTCTCGCTGCGTTTCTCGACCGTCGCTCGCTCAAAGTCCTGCACGCGGATGGCTCTTCGCTTGAAATCCCGGTTTCGCCTGTCGCTGGCATCATCCAGACGCCAGCTCAGAAAAAAATCCTGCTCCATCACGCGCAGTTTTCCACGGATGGGAAATCCGCGCTCGTCCTGATCGACCATGGGCCGCATCGGCAGCCGGAAATAAAAGTCATCCCAGAGACAGGCGGCGGTGGTTCACTCGAAACATCGGAGCTGCTCGAGCGTTTCGCATGGAACCGCCAACCCGGAATCTGGTCTGGCTTGTTGCGCGATCCGCAACACACGCCGCTCCGAGTGGATGGCATCCAGCTTGATTGGAACGCAGCACCACAAGCGCCGATTTCCTCCGCTGCACCGATCACCGCCGTGGCACATGGCGACTCAAGATTCATCGTGGGCGGAGAAGACGGCACGCTCATCATCCACCAACTTTTACCTCGCCTGCCTGAAAAAACTCCGACCGATTCCAAAAAAACCGATCCAAAAGCCATTCGCGAGTTTGCCAAGATCGCCTCCGCGCTGAGCGGGCTGCGTTATGACGACGAGCGCCGTGAAATGATCACCGTGACTGCCGAGGAACGCCTGCAACAGATCGATGCATGTGATTTTGCAGCACTCGCGAGCCTTTTTCCGCGTGTCGATTTCAGCATTTTGCCAGCGTTCCGCAGCGCCATTTCCATCACATCGCCAGATTCCGATGCCATGAGCCCGCTGATCGAGCGTCTCGCACGGATGCAGCCCGATTCGCCTGACGCCGAGCCATCCCCAGCGACGATGCTGGCAAAAGCGCTCGAATCCTCGCAGCCATCGGCCATCGAACAATGCCTCGCAGCCGCCGAAAATCTGCCGCCGCTCTTGCGCAAACTCGCCGTTTCGCGTGTCGCATGGCTGGAAGGTCGAAAGGCGGACGCACTTGCGGGCTGGCCAGACGATTTTCCCGATCTCGCCGCAATCCGCTTGCGCGAGGATTGGGACGGTTGGGAACAAGCGGATTTTCGCCCGGCGCTAGAAGCATTTCGTCAATTCATGAACGAGGAGCTGTCGTCGCTCGCGCTGCCCGAAAATCCCTCTACCGAGCAAATTCAGGCTGTAATCGAGCGGCTCACCGACCCCGAAACGTTCCGCTCGGTGGGCAGGTGGCGTCTCGCTCAAGCCACGCTCGAAGCCGCGCTGGCACTCACCGCCATTTCTGGCGAAGCCGAGTCGGCGCTGAAACTCGCACTCTTGGCAGGAAAGCTCGGCGCACCCACCGAGCCGCGCCTGCGAGCCGAGGCGCTCGCGCACGCCGCGCTCGGGGATTTTGCGACAGCTCGCGACCGCTGGGTGCTGCTTCTCACGGAGCATCCGGTAAAAACGCACCAACCCACCGATTACAGCGAGGCCGCTTACACCGCGTTCGAAGCTGCGGATCCCAGCCAAGCCATCGAAATTCTGACCACCGGCATGCACCGCTTCCCAGCAGATGTCGATTTTGCCATGCGCGCCGCTTGGATCGCGTTGCTCACGGGCAATCCAGACCGCGCCTACCGCTTTCTTCTCACCGGCCGCGAAGTTGGCTTTCCTCCAGAAATTTTGGAAAAAGCGACCGCGTTGTTGGCCATTTCCGCTGTGCAAACTGGTGCCACAGACGAGGCGTTGGTTTTTCATGAGCAGCTCATCGAGCTCAATCCCACATGGCAAAACCCCGAAACCATTGAGGCTCTCGATTGGCCAGAAGATCTCAAATCCAGCCTCCGCCAGCTCACTTGGTGATTTCTCT
Organism: Akkermansiaceae bacterium; assembly: GCA_041740475.1. Classification (GTDB taxonomy): domain Bacteria; phylum Verrucomicrobiota; class Verrucomicrobiia; order Verrucomicrobiales; family Akkermansiaceae; genus Luteolibacter. Next base: position 8,650 of record JBGSLX010000394.1, read on the forward strand.
GAAATTTAGAATTTCCCATCATCACGCTTGTTCTTTTTTCGAGCATTTCTCGCAGTTCGTTGTTCCTCTGTTCTCATCTCAACTGAGTCATCCATGTTCCCAAATCCCAATCCTCCGCTCGAAACGCTGCCTGCTGTGCCGAATCCACGTTTGATTCTGTCGTTTGATTTCGATGGCACCTTGCACCATCCCGCATCCGAGCCGCCGATTCCCGCCGAGTTTTTTGAGGTGATTCGGAAACTGCGGAAGCGCGAAGATGCCGTCTGGGGAATCAACACAGGTCGCTCGTTGGAGCACTTGCAGGAGGCGTTCGCCGAAAGCCATTTCCCGTTTTTGCCGGACTGGATTGTCGCTCGTGAGCGCGAGATTTACCTGCCGGGGAAAAAAGGAACTTGGCTCTCACACAAGCCGTGGAATGACCGCTGCGAAAAGGAAATCCACGGCTTGTTCAAGCGCGCGGCAAAGCTGATGCAGCGCATCCGCGACGAAATCGAGAATCACACCGGTGCCCAATGGATGGAGTGGCATGGCGAGCCCGCGGGTGTGATTGCGCGCACGGAAGATGAAATGGCGTGGATTGTCGAACGCGTCGCGCCGATCGCTGCGGAAGAGCCGCACCTTTCGTGGCAGCGGAATTCCATTTGGCTGCGCCTCGGCCACCGCGATTTCCAAAAAGGCAGCAGCCTCACGGAAATCGCCCGCCTTCACCGCCTGACAGCCGCGCAATGTTTCGCGATGGGCGACAGTCACAACGACCAAGAAATGCTCGATCCCGCGCACGCCGCGATGGCCGCTTGCCCAGCCAACTCAGTCGCTGAAATCCGCCAGCAAGTCATCGCCAGCGGTGGCCTCGTCACTCGCGCCAAATATGGAAACGGCGCGATCGAGGCGCTGAATCATTATTTCCCGACGTCTTGAACCGCGTATGGCTCCAAGGTCGTGCCTTGATTGAGCGAGTGGATCACTCCGCCCGCAGGTGAGGCGAATGAGTAGGAATGGCGCAGTGTTTTCCCGAGATAGTGCTTCGCCACTTCCACCGCCCAAGGCAGCGATTCGTTACGCGCCAAGGCCGCCGTGATCGCCGCAGAAAGCGTGCAACCAGTGCCATGCGAAGCGGCGACTTGAATCCGCGTCTCGGTGAAACGAAATACGTCACCGCCATCCGCCAGCAGATCGATGCAGTCCGGCCCCTCCAGATGGCCGCCTTTGAGCAAGACCGCCGTGCCGAACTGCGCGGCAAGCTGAAGCGCCGCGCTCGTGAGCTCGCTTTCGTCACGGATCTTCGCGCCGAGCAGGACTTCCGCCTCGTGCAAGTTCGGCGTGATCACGCGGGCCAGCGGAAAAAGCAGCTCGCGATATGTGCGGATCGCGTCGTCTTCGATCAACGCCGCACCGGTCGAGGCAATCATCACCGGGTCCACCACAAGCTGGAGGCCGGGCCGATTTTTCAGCGCCTCGGCCACGGCTTGCACATGCGCGGCGGAAAAAAGCATGCCCGTTTTCAAAGCCGTCACCGGAAACGAATCCAGCAGGAGCGAAATTTGATCTGCGACGATCTCCGGCGGCACCGGATGCACCGCGCGAACCACCTCGGCAGTCTCGGAAACCACACAGGTCACCGCCGTCAGCCCGTGGACGCGGAAATACTCGAACGTCTTGAGATCCGCTTGGATCCCGGCACCAGCCGAGCAATCCGAGCCTGCAATGCTGAGCGCGGTGGGGACGGTGTTTTTCATGATTTCGTTCATCGGAGAAAAGCGAAACGCGGAGACGCTGAGAACGCTGAGGTTTTTCGCAAAGCAATATGGGAATCAAAAAACTTTGCGTTCCTTAGCGACCTTGGCGGCTTTGCGGTAAAAATCATACGTCCTTAGGCATTGCGGATCGCAGCAACTGCGGCGGCCATATCCGGCGCGCGAAATGTGGATGAACCGGCGACCATCACATTCGCGCCAGCCGCGTAACAAGAAGTGGCCGTGATGGCATCGATACCGCCGTCCACCTCGATGTGGTAGCTGAGCTGGCGGGCTTCGCGTGCGCTTTTCGCGGCTGCGATTTTTTCCAAGACCTCGGTCATGAACGCTTGGCCGCCGAAGCCGGGAACCACCGTCATGCACAGCAGTAGGTCGATTTCCCCGAGAAACGGCTCCACTGCCGCAAATGGCGTGGCCGGATTGAGCGCGAGACCCGCCTGCAGTCCCGCACTGCGGATGCGGCGCAGCGTTTCCATGACATCGTGCTGCGCCTCCACATGCACCGTGATCAGATCCGAGCCTGCATCGATAAAGCGCTGCAAATAATGATCCGGCCGCGAAATCATCAGATGAACATCCAGAAACAGCTCGCTGGTTTGGTTCACCGTTTCCACCAGCGCCGGGCCGAACGAAATGTTGTCCACGAAATGTCCGTCCATCACATCGAGATGCATCCAGTCCGCCCCAGCATGCTCGGCGCGACGCAACTCATGTGCGATTTGGCTGAAATCTGCCGCCAGCAATGAAGGTGCCACCACGTGCTGGTGGAATGTTTTCGGATCGTTCACAGGCGGATTGCAACCACGTCACCGCCGCCTTGGCACGGAAAAAAACCACAGGAAATCCGCGTGGCAATCAAGCCAGGAGCCTATCGTCTCGCTGCATGAATCGGATGAATTTTTACCGCAAAGCCGCCAAGGTAGCAAAGGGACGCAGAGATTCCCGAGTAGGGTCATGGCAGCTTTTCTCGAATGACGTTCCGGTTTTTCGCTTCAATTTCAAAAATCCTTTGCGCCCCTCAGCGGCCTTGGCGGCTTTGCGGTGAAACCTATCCAGTTTCTATTTGCTCCCTAGCTTGGTCGCCGTGAGGAAATCCGCGTGCATGGTCCGCATCCATCCGCTAACCCATCCGCGTGGACCCAGACGCCCCGATTATCGATCTTCACAGTGACGACCACTTCATGCGCCAAGCCCTGCGCGAGGCGCAAAAAGCCTACCAAGCAGGCGAGGTGCCTGTCGGCGCAGTCGTGGTGCATGAGGGCCGGATCATTTCCCGCGCATGGAATCAGGTGGAAACGCTGCAAGACGCCACCGCTCACGCGGAAATGCTCGCGCTGACTGCCGCGCAAGTATCCATCGGCGGCTGGCGGTTGGAAAAATGCACCCTGTATGTGACCAAGGAACCCTGCCCGATGTGTGCGGGCGCGATTGTCCATTGCCGACCCGAGCGCGTGGTCTTCGGCTGCCCCGATCCCAAAGCCGGGGCATGCGGCGGCTGGATCAATCTGCTAGAAGCCAATCCCCCGCTCAATCACCGCTGCGACATCAGTTCCGGCGTGCTCGGCGACGAGTGCCTCCACTTGCTGCAACAATTCTTCCGCGAAGCCCGGGAAAAGAAGAAACTCGAGCGCAGCGAATAAGCAGGTAGCTGGAACTTGCAGTTCCAGTCCGTCGCAGGGACATGCTGTCCCGGTTCTTCATCGTTTCTCCTCCAGCAGCATATCCGGAAACTCGAAGGGCAGTGCGATGTTTCCGCCGTAGTGCGTGCCAATGACGTAAAGTTCTGCGCCTCTCAGAAATTCATCGGCATCTACTTTTTTGTTAGGGCCAGATTCCTGATCGATCTGTAATGTCCTGTGCACTGTAATCAATTCGTTTCCGGCGCTGCTTGAGCCTACTGAATCAATGGCATGGGCAAACTGCTTTGTTTCACGATTCACGAGTATTATCTCATGAGGTAAGTCTTTTCGGGAATTGTCTCCCAGAATGCGAAGGGGGACACCATGAATACTTAAGCTCACAAAAATTTGCCCCTCATCTACTGTGAGGCGATTGATTCGATACCTGAATCGATCAATTACTGCTGAGGCTCCGGCGCGGGGTGGCAGTGCGGTCAGGACAACAGGCCGCGAAATTTGAAAGGTTCCATTTCCCCGGATTGTTGCACGGTTCCCAGTCATGTCCTTCAACCGGCCTTCGTCGCATTCAAATAGCGTCCAATCCCAGTATTTTTCATAGCTTCGCATCGGATGATCTTGGTGAACATGAAGACCCAGTTGCCGTATGATGGTTTGGGGGCTGTCATCATAAGGATATAAAGAACAGTAGCCTTTACTTTCCAAAACCCCACCGTCCGAGAAGAGGGCTGTAGATTCAAATTTTAGCAACCGACCGGTCCAGTCGTCCTTGAGACCCTTGATGCGGCCTGGCCGTGCCACTTGGACTTTAAGAATGCCGTTATTTCTTTCGTGCGAGGTAAGTCTTGGTGGAGACAGCCATTGGATTACCGGTTGCTCTGCGGCAATTTGCTCCAATTTGGCGTCCCGGCTGAGTTCATCCACGAAGTTCCATTTCCAGTATGCTTTTGGCCAGATAAGGAATGCCGCGCAGAGGAGAAAGCCTGTCACAGTCAGCCAGAGCCGACGCGTGGCGACCCAGCTCATGGCGATGGCTATTGCGGCAATCGACAGGAATGCTTGAGCTACAAGCAGGAATGAATCTCGCAGATGTTGGTCTTCTAGGCTTTTCGCGAGCGGCCAGTTCAGATTGAACGCGGAAAGCAGCATCAAAAACAGGGAAGGCGTCGCGATGACTAAAACGACCATCAAGCCCACACTCGGGGAAATCACAGCGTAGGCCACCGCGACTGCGGCGATCAGTGAGAAATGCAGCAAGTTCTCAACGAAGTAGAAGAACCATTCCAAAGCGGAAAGATTCACCTGCATGCACGCTGCATGAAGCATCGCGAATCCCACCGCAGGCAGGATGAGAACGCAGGCGATGAGAAGCAGCTTGTTCCGCAACAGGGTGGTGGCGCGCACTGGACGAGTTCCCATGAATCCCGAGGTGCCGACAAACGAATCGCAATGGATGATGCGAGCACTCGTTAGAAATATCATCACTGCCGGAGCCAGCAGATTAAACATTAGGAAGGGGATGCCCTCATCTCCGGCTGGGCTGATCCATGGTAAGACGTTAACGGCGACTAGCACCAACCAAGTCGCATGAATCCAGATATCAGCGAAGGCGAAATCTTTTTTGCAGAGATGGAGCAAGTTTCTCATGGTTCATTGCTCAGGTTGATGTTCTCGAACTCGAACGATTGGGAAAAGCTGCCGCCGTTTTCGTTGCCGATGACGAGGAGTTCCGCGCCGTCGGTCCAGTCCGGTGGGATCGGCTTCGTGTTGTTGCCCGTCGTCCAGATGGACTTGCTTTCCACTCTTGTGACGATGCCGTAGTGGCCTGTATTTTCGTAGCGGCTATATGTGCCGCCTTGATATAAGAATTCTTTTCTTGCGGCGTGTATGACGATGAACTCGATGTTGCCTCCGTCATGATTGAACCAAGATCCTCGCAGTTTGATGAGTGGCCTTTGCTGAACGATGTTGTATTCGAATTCATCTAGGTCTGTTCTGACTTTGGTGAGTTCGATCCGCTGATCGCCGAGCTGCATGAAGTTGCCCTGCCGAAATGGCATTCTCGCTAAAATGACTGGCCGCTTGAGCGGAATGTCCATGGTTCCGTTCAAATGCGCACCAGTCATCGCGCCAGCCGCGTCTTGAAGTTTGAACTCAGCGAGCTGGAACGCAGAGATATGTTTATCAAAAACTTCTTGAGGACTTGGGATACCAAGCGTGGGAAGAATCGCCATCAGAAGCACACCCCTTGCTTCACGAGAGGAAGATAGGGCCTTGCCATTCGAAAGCGTCAGCACGGATTTATGGCTGTTGTCGAACGAGTGCCGCCATCCTTCGGTGAGGCCAGTGAGACGTCCATTACCAAAAATTGGTTGGACGGTATCATCATTGAAAGCGTCTCTGCGTATGCAGGCGATGATGGAATTCCATTGCCGATGCGCTTCGAACTCAAACTTGAGTTTTGACGTGTCCGGCCATTCGTTTTTCGGAGCTTCCCGGTGGGGAGGAGCAAAAACTTCGACGAAATTCAGCGGCCAGAAAAACTCCGTCGCGAGCGAACAGACAGCGGTAATGACCAGCGACTTGGTGATGGTTTCACAGCGGCCACTGTGAACGAAAAATCCAATACTGATCACTGATCCTATCAGCGCGACGACTTGGGCCATCAGCACACGGCTGGATTTCAGGTATTCGAGCGTGTAGCTCCAGTCGTCATCTTTTTTCTGAATATAAAGGGTCTCACCCAATTTGAAGGTGTGCCAGCCAATCACTCCGATGCCAATGCAGCCGACGACGCTGACATAGAACCTAGCGGACGTTTCGCTGCGTATGGCCAAGGCCATGCCGGCTGCACAAATCATCGCGAGGGCGAGCAGATTCTCAGCAAATACGAGGATCAGGGTGGTGACATCGGGTTTCAAATCGAGCAGCACCAGCATGATGCATTCGGTCATCGCCAATGGCACGATCAGGACGAAAACGGCGAGCATCTTCGATTGAAATACCTTCGCGCGAGGCGCGGGTCTGGTTCTCATGAAGCCGCTTTCGCGGAGCGGTGCGTCCAATTGCACGAGGTGACCGGCCGTCAAGAGAGCCATCAGCCAGCTTCCATATCGAGAAAAGCTAAGCCATTTGATTTGTTCCGAACGTTCTTCCAGCGGAACACTCGGAAACCAGAATGCCCCAGCGGCGAGCACAAAGGTGAACAGGATCATCCAACGGGCGTAACGCAGATCCTTGCGGAAATGATGAAGGAGCAGGTTCATGCGCGGCTGTTGCTCCGTTGGAATTTCTTGGCGAGGGCGATGAAGATGTCTTTGAGCGACATCGTGGAGACGGTGACCTCCGCTCCCGGGAAATTGGATTTCAGCTCGGCTTCGGTTTTCTCATCGAAGGCGGTGTGGAAGAAGCGGCTGTGGTTTTCCTCGCAAGTGAGGCCAAGGATTTCCGGGCTTGGGGGAACCGGTGGGTGGTGACCGATGATGTCCACGCGGCGGAAACGTTCCTGCAGCGAGTCCAAGGATTCGGAAACCTGAAGCCGACCTTCGTCGATGATGATGATGTCGTCGGCGAGTTTTTCCACGTCGTCGATGTCATGGGTGGAGAAAAAGATCGACCAATCGCTCTGGCGGGTGATTTCCAACAAACTATCGAGAAACTCGGCGCGGACCAGCGGATCGAGCCCGGCGAACGGTTCGTCCAGGATGAGCAGGCGCGGGCGGAAAGCCATGGCGAGCAGCAGCGCGAGTTTCACCTTTTCACCACGCGAGCAGCGGGAAATGCGGCGCTGGAGCGGGAGGTCGAGTTTCTCAATCAGATAGCTCTCGAACTCGCGGTCCCACGACGGGTAAAGCGCGGCGGTGAAGGCGATGAGCTGCTCGCCGGTCATCCAGTCGTAGAGTTGCTGATTTTCCGAAACGTAGCCGATTTTCTGCCAATCTTCGGGCCGCAGGGATTGCGAATTGCGGCCAAAGAGACGCGCGTTGCCAGATGTCGGGCGGATGAGACCGGCAATCATCTTGATGGTGGTGGTTTTGCCCGCGCCATTGCGTCCGAGAAAAGCACAGGCGCGGCCAGCGCTGAGCTGGATGTCGAGCTGCTGGACGGCTTCTTTCCAGCGGTAGCACTTGGTGAGGCCTTGGGTTTCAATGATCGTTTCCATGGATTTGCTGGCGGTGTTTTTGGATGAGTTCGATGAGCGCGGCTTCGCTGAGTCCGTGGTGGGCCGCTTCGATCAGGAGTTGCTCGATGAGTGGCTGGAGCGCCGTGAGTTGCTGCGAGCGGAGAGATGGACCGCGGTCGGCGACGAAACTTCCTTGGCCGGGATGACTGGCGAGCACGCCTTCATCGGTGAGGCGGCTGATGGCTTTCTGGACCGTGTTCGGGTTCACACCCAGCTCGCGGCTGATCACGCGGACAGACGGCATCTGCTGGCCAAGCTGGAGCTGGCCGGTGGCGATGGCTTTTTTGACCGCTCTGACGATTTGCTCGTAGATCGGCTCGCCAAGCTGGAGATTGATCAGAAATGGCAACATGCAACTGTATTAGTTGTAATAATACAGTAAGGACGGTTACAAGCACGATTTTCAGCGATTTCATTCACCAAGCACCGCGCTGTCGCTGCTTCTGTTTTCCCGCTCTTGCAGTCGCGGCTGTGGGCCGTTAACTCCCTGCCGTGGCTGCGAAACCGAAATCTACAACTCCGAGCGCTGGGAATTTCTTTGCAGTGATCGGTAGCGATGAAGGCATGGTGCGGGAAAAGGCCTTGCTGCTCTACAACCAGCTCACGGGTGGCGTGGACGATGGGTTTACCCACGAAACCATCGACGGGATTTCAGACAACTCGGACTCCGCGTTTGATATCTGTTCATCCACCGTGCAGGCGCTGCAAACGATGCCGATGTTCGGCGGCGACAAGGTCGTGTGGCTGCGAAACGCGAATTTCCTCGGCGATACGATCACGGGTCGCTCGCAACGCACTGAGGCGGGCGTCGAGCGGCTGCGACTTGCGCTCGAAGGCGGATTGCCGGATGGCGTGAAATTTCTGCTGACCGCTCTGGGCGTGGACAAGCGCAGGTCATTCTGGAAGTTCATCGAAAAATCCGCCGAAGTGCAAAATTACGACCGCATTGATACCAGCCGAGACGATTGGCAGGACCAAGTGGCGGCGCTGGTGACACGCCGTGCGGCAGAGCTGGGCTTGGATTTTGAGCCGGACGCGCTGGCTTTGTTCGTGATGCTGGCGGGTGAGCAATCGCAGCAAATCGGCAATGAGCTGGAAAAACTCGACCTTTATCTCGGGCCGGAACGCCGCACCATCACCGAGGAAGACGTCAATGTTCTCGTGCCACTCAGCCGGGCTGCGGTGGTGTTTGAAATCGGCAAAGCCATCCAAAATGGAAACGCCGTGCGCGCCATACAGCTCATCGACCAACAACTGGGTGCCGAGGAATCCGCGATTGGCATCATGCGCGCGTCGATCATCGGCGTGGTGCGCAACCTCTACATGGCCAAGCTGATCGTGACTTCATTGAAAGTTTCAACGGGCAGTTATCAGGCATTTGCTGGCGCGCTCAATCGCATGCCGGAGATGGATCGCGCATGGCTGCCACAGAAAAAAGACGGCAGCGGCGTGAATGTTTTCCCAATCTTTCTCGCACTGCCAAACGCGGCGAACTTCGAACTCGGAGATCTCCAGAAAATCATGGAGGCCACCCTCAAAGCAGACCAAGCGCTGGTCACTACCTCACTCGATCATCGGCTGATCCTGCATCGGCTGATCGTAGAAATCGCCTCCGCTCGCAGAACACCCAAGACGAGCAGTCGTAGCGGCTCACGGGCGTGAAGAGTCATTCGAACCAGACATTCTGGTAGTAGGAGTTAGAACAGTCAGCGAATGACTGAATTATTTCCCCCACCCTTCCCTGCGTCGCCGGGCTTGGAGTTCGCCCAACTTTTGCCTTTCATTCCAACATCCGCAGAGACCCACTCCAGAACGACTTTTCCAGACTGGTCCTCGATACGGATGATGCATCCATCCAGCGTGTCTTTTTGACGGTTATCACTGTAGTAATAGTCATAATCCGTAGTGTCGATTGTTACGGTTGATGTCTGAAATTGAAGCGTACGATTGAATCCCAATTCTCCTTTTTGTTCGACCTTTCCTTCGACAATTTGCGGCCCAAGTTGCTCTGGAACTTTGGTATCGCGCTCACCATGCGTCGCGTTGGTGTACAACAACCTATATTTTACCGTGAAATTAGATATCGGCTCCTGAGTGTTGTTGATGATGGCCACGTCGTAGTGCCATTGCTCATTTTTAATTTTTTTCCAGCCGTGGTCCTGCTTTTGTCCATCAACCTTCTTTTTATCCGCCGTCACCCTAAAGCTGTATTTGATGTCGGCAGGATTGTCGGCCATCCACTTGCGAATGAACGCCTCATCTTCATCGCTGAAAAGTGAGGGGCTCACCTCGAACTCTTTACCGTCTGCGCGTTTCAATTTGACCTTCCCTTTCGCATGGGAAACCAGCTCCGCCTGAATCACTGTGCCGTTGTCATTGGTGTAGGCCCGTGACTGCGCATCTACCAATGTAGATGCCGTAATCATGCTGAAAGCGGTTAAAGACAATATGCGCTTCATTACTCATAAGGTGTTGTGAAGGGCTGCGGAGTGTCAAGCTGTTCGATTTTCCGCAATGACGCCTCAAAAGCTGCATCTGTCTCTGCAACAGACCACGAGCAGCCCGGCATTATCGAAACTGATTCTGCACATCCTGATATAAATAGTCGGCCGTGGCCAACTTTTCAACCAGTGCCGTTTCATCAATGCCGTGAGTTTTCACAAGATCCTCTAGCGAATCGCAGTGATTGCGCAGCTCGGTGTTTATCAGACCGACGAGTAAATGCGGGTCCATTTGTTCAAACTTGCTCAAGTCCATCGTGGTGAAATCTTTGATCATGATCTAGCAACCGACAATCTTGGATTGATTCTCCGGGTTCGTGGTGAATCTTGAAACTCCGCGCGGGTCGATGTGCCCCTCGCGATTCACCACCACAGAGTTCCGGCTTTTGCCCTTGCATCAGTCAGTCTCAAACGTCGATTGATTCCCAACCATGGATTTGAAAGCTTACTTAACTGACCGTGCCGAGTTAGTGGATGCAGCGATGGACCAATACCTGCCGCCATCCAAGCAACGCCCCACCACCATCCATCAAGCGATGCGTTATGCCGTTTTCTCCGGCGGCAAGCGGCTCCGTCCCGTCATGTGCCTCGCCGCTGCGAACGCCTGCGGCGGAGACACTGCTGACGCACTCGCGCCAGCTTGCGCCGTGGAGTTGATGCACACTTACTCGCTAGTCCACGATGATTTGCCCGCGAGGGATGACGACGATCTCCGTCGTGGCCGCCCAACCTGTCACAAGGTCTATGGCGAGGGAATGGCGGTGCTGTGCGGCGATGCCTTACTCACCGAGGCATTTCTCATCCTTTCCCAGACGCCCGCCACGCAGCGCTTCCAAACACGCCACTTCATCGCGGAATTCGCGATGACCGGCGGCAGCCAAAAACTCATCGGCGGCCAAGTGATGGATCTGGAAGGCGAGGGAAAAAAACTGACCAAGCGCGATCTGGTACGCATTCACGAATCCAAAACCGCAGCTCTCATCACCTGCTCGCTGCGTCTCGGTGCGATGTCCGCCAACGCCACTCCCGCGAAACTTGCCGCGCTCACCGACTTTGGCCATCACCTCGGCCTCGCCTTTCAAGTGATCGACGACATCCTCGACGTCACCCAGAGCACTGAGATACTCGGAAAAACTGCGGGCAAGGACGTCACCGCCGAAAAAGCCACCTACCCCGCAGTCATCGGCCTGGATGCTTCTCGCAAAGAAGCCGCCAAGCTCACCAAGTCCGCCATGGCTGCCCTCAAGCCATTCGGTAAAAAAGCCGAGCGCCTGCAACAAATCGCCGAGCACATGCTGCTGCGCGAGTATTGAAGAGTTTTCCAGAGCCGTCCCCAGAATCAGACAAATCAACTGGCGTGCGTCGCTGTCTGCCACGAACCAATGAAACCCCGCATCATTCACTCAAGACTCGCCATCTGCTTTGCGATCCTCTCGGCGAGCGCCTTCTTGCAAGCCAAGGAAATCACCAACAACCTCGAAGATCTCGCAAAGCTTGAGTCAAAAGTTTCCAACGTCTCTCGCGAGGTGCTACCTGCCACCGTGGCGCTTCTATCAGATCGCACCGGCTCCTCAGGCTCTGGAGTAATCGTCTCGGACGATGGCTTGGTGCTCACCGCCGCCCACGTCATCCAAGGCGCAGAATCCGTGCTAGTCGTTTTCCCGGATGGCAAACAAGTGCAAGGCAAAGTGCTCGGCGCGAATTACTCGCGGGACATCGCGATGGTTAGAATTCAGGAAAAAGGCAAATGGCCAACTGTCGATCTGGGTGCTTCCAAGACGCTTGACGCGGGTGACTGGGTGGTGGCGCTCGGCCACTCTGCGGGCTTCGATGCTGCGCGCACTCCGCCAGTTCGCTTTGGCCGCGTGATTTCCAAAGGCCCGGGAAATTTTCT
>JBGSLX010000395.1:0-2518 GCA_041740475.1 Akkermansiaceae bacterium
TGAGGTTGGAAACATCGTGTTCCTCTTTGAGTCGCTCGATTTCGGCTTCCAGCTTGGCTAATAGTTCCGCCTTTTCCTCTGCTAGATCTTCGACCCGGGCGTTTGCGTTGGCGACGTCTTGGTGCTGTTTGTAGGCGCTCGACGTCCGCCCGATGGCTGCGCTGCCGCGATTGAGAGTGGTGACGTTCAACTTGCGCCCCATCAACCCACCGAGCAGACCGCTTAGCAATGACACACCCGCTTGCATTTTGGCGGCGTTTGCCTCGGCTTTTTCTTTCTCCACTTTCGCTTCTGCGGTGCGGATTTTGTTTTCGATGGTCTGGATTTTACTGGCGGCGCTGGCGCGGATTTTTTCCACAGCGGCATCTCGCACTTCGTGAGAAAGGTGAGTGAGGCGCGCGCGGAACTCGCCTTCGCTTTCGACCGGCTTGGACCATGTTTTGAGCGCAGGACACGAGAAAATCACCAGTCGATCATTTTCATAAAGCCAGTCGGCAAATTGTTTCTCCACCTGTTTGTAGTTCGCGGCGTTCATCGCGTAGCCCGGCAGCTCGGAAAATGTCGCGCCTGCCGCTGGCGAGTCATTCGTCGCTTTTGGTGGATCAATGAAAGTTTCCCAGTCGATGCCGCTGGCGAGGATCGGATTCACCAAGCGTTGTTCGCGCGACTCATCGACTCCCATTTTGGCATTGGAGTAGCGCACTTTGCCCACCCGTAAGAGATGCGGCTCATACGTAGCGCCCTCGCAGTCTGCAAAAAGTTCGCACACACCCGTTCCCACGGCGGGGCGCGTCGTTGCGCTGGCTGGAGAAGCGCCAGACATGGCCATCGGATTGGTGGCGGCGGGTTTTGCGGTGGTTTCAAAAGCCGTGCGCTTGGGGTCCATCAGTCCTTTGATTTGGCTGCGCGTGAGTGGGCCGGTGAGGTAGCTCATGGCCCAGCGCACGTGGAAAAGCACCGGGTGATCTTCGTGCACGTTGTTCATCAGGAAAACGCGCTGACCGAGGCCCGAGAGCAGATTTTCCATTTCTTGGCGGTTGAAAGGCGCGTTCTGCGAACTCGCGGCTCCCTGCAATCCATCGAGCACACGCAGCTTGTCGCGCTCGGTTTGCAGGCGGCCGAGAAACCACGTTCCGATGTTAGAAAGCGCTTTGTAATCCAGGTCCACGGGGTTCTGGGTGGCGAGCAAGCAGCCGAGACCAAACGCTCGTCCTTGCTTGAGAATCGTCATCATCGGGCGCTTGGACGGAGGGTTTGCCGTGGGCGGCAGGAAGCCGAAAATTTCATCCATGTAGAGCAGCGCACGCAGCGAAGTGGTGCCGTTTTGGCTACGCATCCAGCCGAGCATTTGGTTGAGCAGCAGGCTGACGAAGAACATGCGCTGGGTGTCATCGAGATGCGCGATGGAGAAGATCGAGATGCGCGGTTTGCCGTCGGGGGAGTGCAGCATTTTCGCGATGTCCAGCGGCGGGCCATCGAGCCATGTCGAAAATCCCGGCGAGGCGAGCAGGTTGTTGAACTTCAGCGCGAGCGGCTGGCGGCTTTTTTCCGGCATGAAACTTTCCAGATCGATGATGCCGACTTTATCGAATGGCGGGCTCTGGATCAGGCGGATCAGGCTTTCGAGTGTGATGTTGCGTCCGGCTTCCCATTCGAAGCGGAAAATATTCGCGACGAGCACAGCCTCTGGACTTTGCAGGGAATCGGTCGCCACGCCGACCAAGGAAAGCAGCGAGGAAGTGGTGCTTTCGATGCGTTCACCGAGCAGTTCGCCATCGTCCATGATTTCAAATGGCGGTACTTCCAGCGAACTGAGAATGGAAACCGGGATGCCCGCTTTGCTACCGGGAGTGAAAATGTGGATGTCCACTTTCTCACGGAAGGAGCGGATGCGATCCGGGCTTTGGCCCCATTCGGCCAGTCCGTTTTTCCACATGGCGGCGGTTTTCTCAGCGTGTTCATCGGGCGAAATGCCTTTTTTCGCGGCGTCGTCTTCGTTGATCCACGGGCGGAAACTCGCGGAATCGAGATCGGGAAAAGTCAGCAGCAAGTTGGAAATGTCGCCTTTGGGATCAATGACGATCGCCGGGATGTTGTCCATTCCAGCCTCTTCCAGCAGCGCGATGCACAAGCCGGTATTGCCGGAGCCGGTCATGCCGAGCACCACACCGTGGGTGACGAGATCCTTGGAATCGTAGAGCAGGAGGTCGCCGTCCGCTTGTTTGGTGATCGGGTCGTATCCGCGGCCGAGATAGAACTGGCCGAGTTTTTCATAATCCGCAGCAGTCGTGCTCATGGTGCTGCGAGCGTGCAAACAGGCCTCGAAAAAGCCAGCCGATTTAAGGCGGCACATCACTCCCATAGTTCCTATGACTCCCATCACTCCCATAAGAAGCGGAATAATTTCCGCGCTCCAATTGGAGAAACCCGCTATTGAGCTTCGCCGCGAGCCTGCTTGGATATTCGCCCCGGTGTATGCCGGAATCACTGAAACCACCTACAAATTATGGGAAGAGCT
>JBGSLX010000396.1:0-10164 GCA_041740475.1 Akkermansiaceae bacterium
CCGCGCCCTTTCCAAGTTGACGCCGATGGCTGTGAGCGGACACTCCGGCCAATGACAGGAAAATGTGGACTAACAAGAGAACACGTCGCGCGGATGCTCGGAAACGACAGCCCGGATCAGGTGGCGATGCGCCTGCAGCCGAACATGGAAGCGCTGCCCAAAGTGCCAGCAGGCAGTGCCAAAGTTTCCATCGAGCGTGCTCGGGCTCTCTGGGAAGAAATCGGTGGTGACCCAGAGCTGCGTGAAATTTTGCTGGAGCGTGCGCCGGACGATCTGGCGATTTACCAAGGAAACATCGAAAATGTCATCGGTCTGCTGCGCATGCCCATCGGTCTAGCAGGTCCGCTGCGGGTCAACGGCATGGCTGCCAAGGGCGACTATCCGATCCCACTCGCGACGACCGAAGCCGCGCTGGTGGCGAGTTATCACCGAGGTTGTCGATTGCTCACTGCGGCGGGTGGCTGCACGGCGTTGGTGCTCTATGAAAGCTTGAGCCGCGCGCCGGGGTTCGTTTTTGAAAGCACCGCAGACGCCTGCCGTTTCATCGCGTGGGCGGTTACGCGATTCGAGAATTTCAAGCAATGCGCTGAGAGCACCACTGCGCATGGTCGGCTGGTGGACCTCGGCTGCACGGTGGAGGGAAACCATGTCTATCTCAACTTCGAGTTCACTACGGGCGATGCCTCCGGCCAAAATATGGTCACCATCGCCACCCAAGCGGTGTGCGATGAAATCATGCTGACGAGCCCGGTGAAGCCGCTGCGCCACTACGTCGAATCCAATTTATCCGGCGATAAAAAAGCGAGCGCGCGTTCATTCACCACGGCGCGTGGCAAGAAAGTGACGGCAGAGGCGCGCATCTCGGCAGCGTTGATTGCAAAGCACCTGCACACCACTCCGCAAGCGATGGTGGAGTATTGGCAAATGTCGGCGATTGGTGGCGTGCTCAGCGGCACACTCGGAGTGCACGGTCATTTTGCCAACGGCTTGGCCGCGCTCTACCTCGCCACGGGTCAGGATGTCGCCTGCGTCGCGGAATCCGCGAATGGCGTGACTCGTTTCGAAGTGGCCGAAGATGGCTCGCTTTACGCCGCCGTCACTCTACCGGGAATCATGGTTGGCACAGTGGGCGGCGGCACGCGGCTGCCGACGCAGAAAGCCTGCCTGGAAATGATGGGATTGTACGGCACAGGAAAAGCGCGTGCGCTGGCGGAGGTGTGCGCCGGACTGCTACTGGCTGGCGAGCTCTCGATCATCGCCGCACTTGCAGCAGGGCATTTCGCCCGCGCTCACCGCAAGCTCGCCCGCCACCGTGGTCATCAAGCGCCATGAAACGCTGGTGGATTTATCAAAATGAGCGTTTCCCCTTGCTGGCGCATGGGCCGCTCATCGCCGCATTCAGCGCCTGCGCGGTGGCCTATTCTTCGATGCTGCGCGGTGCTCCGCCGCCTGCATGGCAGTCTTATCTCACCGCATTCGGCGTTTGTTTGGTGATGTTTCTCCAATTGCGCATCGCGGATGAGTTTAAGGACCGGGATGAAGACGCGCGTTGGCGGCCTTACCGACCCGTACCGCGCGGCTTGGTGAAGTTGTCGGAATTGCGGGTGGTTTTCATCATTGGCGCACTTTTGCAAATCGCGCTGGTCATCGCGCACGACCTCCGCTTGCTGGCGGTGCTGGCGATTGCATGGGCATATTTCATGCTAATGAGTGTGGAGTTTTTTTGCCGCGATTGGCTAAAAGCACGGCCCATCATCTATCTGCTGAGTCACATGGGAATCATGCCATTGGTCGATTTTTTCGGCACGGCGTGTGAGTGGCTGCCGCGTGGTGCCGCCGCGCCCGCAGGACTCGGCTGGTTTCTCAGTGCGAGTTTTTTCAACGGCATCGTCATCGAAATCGGGCGCAAACTTCGTCAGCCAGACGATGAAGAAGACGGCGTGGAAACCTACAGCCGCTTGTGGGGGAAAAACGTCGGCTCGCTGGTCTGGTTCGCGGCGCTGCTGATCACTCTCGGTTGCGCGAGCATGGCTGCATCACGCATTGGATTCATGCCTCAGCTCGCGATGGTGATGGGGCTGATTCTCGGTGGTGCGTTGGTAATGTTATATCGTTATCAGCAACATGCGCTGCCCGGCAAAAACATCGAAAAGCTATCGGCGCTGTGGACTATGGCGTTGTATCTATTTCTGGGCTTGGTGCCGCTTTTCCTTCCGCCAAACGAATGGCCTCGGTAGCGACCTTTTCTTGGATGCCCATATCGAGGTGACTGGTGAAGCCAACACACGAGCAATTGATTTCTCCTAACACGTAGCAGTCAGATCCATCCTCCGCAGTATCGAGCATGAAGTCAGCCGTCCAGATCAAGGGCACTTCCTTCTCGCCGAGCTTCTCTTTCACATTCGGCAAGTCGCCTAGAAACATCTCCACCAATTCCTTCCAATCATCTGGGCTGTCGTAACGATAAGTCGCGCCGGAGAACAAAGTGGCGGAAAAGGCATCTCCTCCTTCGGCTGGCTTCTTGTGTACCACAAACACCGGCGTCGCCCCCACCATCAAAATCCGGATTTCGCCTTCCTTGATGCGTGGCATGAAACGCATGTCCACCAGCATCCCGTTATCGCCAGTGATGTATTTTTCACAAAAGGTCATGAACTCCGCGAGCGTCTGATATTCCACATGGTTATCGACCGCTTCGGTCAGCTTTAGCTTGGTCTCCAGCGGGATTCGATCGCCTGCTTGGTAGTCAATCTCATCGACAATTTTCACCCGCCAGATTCCTTCTCCAGTGCTGCCGCGGTTTTGTTTTAGAACGCGCTCGCCATGAGATATGCTAACTGGAAATTGATCCTTGAACTGCTCGATGGTGTAATAGGCGAAAGTGTCATTGAGCACTAAGCCCGTTTCCGTCAGCTTCACCAATGCGTCTTTGGCCCCGAATTTGATCATCGAATCGGGCGAACTCATGCCGACCAAGCCCGCTTGGGTGAGGTTTCTCAGGACTCCGAAATAAATCTTCTCATTGTCTGGAAGCGAGCCCGGATTGATGCGGCTAATGTAGGCGTCGAACCGCGAGACGACCGATTCAAAGAATTCCTCTGCGTGATCATTTTCAAACTTCAATACCTCGGCTTCCCAGCCCTTGCGTTTGATTTCATTCACAATCGGCATGGTGTCCTTGCGGTAGCCATCTTCTCCTTTGTCAGAGCCGCCGATGGATTCAATGATGACGATTCTTTTGTGTAACATATAGGGCAAGGTGGTTGTGTGTGATTGCGATGCGCGGGAGATTTGTAAGCTGAATGCATACCAAGTTCGCGCCGGGCTGTGTGAATTACGCCAAGCCGAACTCAAGTCATGGCAACCATGAATTCGCAGTGAGTCTTCACCACAGTGAATTGGTGCCGGAGATGACACACAGGAAATATTGACGGAACCTGCTCTTTTCGATCCATCTCATGGCACCATGAAAACAAAAGCTGTACCCGAAGGATATTCCACTCTCACTCCATCGCTGAATCTGCGCGGGGCGAATGATGCGCTGGCGTTTTACCAAAAAGCATTCAACGCGATCGAGCGCTTCCGCATGCCGGACTCCACTGGCGGTGTGATGCATGGAGAATTCCAGATCGGTGATTCGATTGTGATGTTCTGCGACGAAGATCCCGCGTGGGGCGCGGTCAGCCCGCAGTCTGTCGGCGGCTGCCCACTGAGCCTGAACTTATATGTCGAAGATTGTGATTCGCTCACCGCGCAAGCCGCTGCGGCGGGTGCCGAAATTCTCCGTCCGCCCGCGACTTATCCATGGGGTGAGCGCAGTGCGATGATTCTCGATCCGTTTGGTTACCGTTGGGCAGTTTGCACTCATGTCGAGGATGTGATGCCAGAAGAAATCCAGCGTCGCATGACCACTTGGAATCCTGAAACTGGCGAATGGTGAGCGGGTTTTTAACGTCAGCCAGACGCATTTGATTCTCACGGCGAGCGATGGCCTAAGCTGAGGTCATGCTTTTTTTGAACCTGGATGCCAATGTTTTGGACAACGAAAAACGCGAAAGTGACGAAATTTGAAAGGGTGAAGAATGCTTCCGCTCACGCCTTTTGGGATTCAGTGAAAAGTCCCTAACATCCTCTTATTTTCGAGGCTGTTTGACCTTTTCGTGGTTCCTACTTCCTTTTTCGGGTTTAGTCCCATCCTGACTCGTCCCATTCCTCTGGCGGGGTCGAGAAGCTTTTGACGATCTCAGCGGGCAGGAAAATGAACTCGTCTTGGCGTTGTTTGGAGGGATCCATGCGGAATCGCACCAACCGCCGCTCGGAACGCGAATCCTTACGCACTGTGAGATCTACTGTGACTTCCAAAGCTCCATCTTCGCGCGGCTTCACCACCAGCATGCCAGAAATATCATAAACCACGCGGGCGACTCCGGGTTCCTTCCGCACGTGGTAAAAGTCCGCCTGCTTGCCAAGATGCCGCGTCGGATACCATTCGTCGCGTTGAGTCGTAGAGGTCCGGGTGTGAATGCGATGCACCGTCATTGACTCATGCGATCCCGCGCGACCGGTCGCTTCCAAGCGCCAGCGAAATGGGCCATCGAAGTTCGCCACGGCAGCGCCCACCACCATCGCGCTGATGGCGTAACTGCCGCCATCTGTGCCCTCTGGCCGCACTTGCATGCGGATTTTTGCGTCGTTCACGGTGACCTCAGACGACGAGGCGGTGTAGGTGTGCTTGGAGCCGATCAAGCTCATGCAGGAACCGGAAAGAAGCGCGATTCCAGCGCACGCCAGAGTGAGGGCGACTGAGCTTTGTTTTGGGAAATTCATATGAATGCAAGTTAGCTCAATTCATAAATTTGAACCACGGAATACACTGAATACACGGAAGCAGAGGAAGCGTTTTGCTTGATGAAAATGATGGGAAGAAGGAACCACGAAATCGGCGAAACTGTCGAAGTATGAAGAGACGGATTGGGTGAAGCAGGTTCAGGAAATGTCTTATAACATTCTTCTTTCGCTTATTTCGCCGATTTCGCTGTTCCGCTTTTGCCCTCCGTTTTCCGTAGTTTACTTCCTAAAAGTCAGATGTTTAGGCCAGTATCTCGCTGCGACGTCGGCGTTTTTCGAAGAGCTGTGTTTCGCGGTAGCCTGCGTTTTTCGCGATTTCGATGGCTTGCGCAAAATCTCTGCCGACTTCGTGAGGAGCATGCGAGTCGGAGGAAATGACCAGCGGCACTCCGGCCGAGCAGGCGATTTCTAGGAAACCGGGCGCTGGATAAGCCTCGGCACAGGGTTTGTGCCAACCCGCGGTGTTGAGTTCGATCGCGCAGCCACTCGCGGCAATGGCATCTATCGTAGGTTCGTAGAAACGAGTGAGGTCGCCCCCGGGGCGAAAACTGAATTTTTTCACCAAATCCGGGTGTCCGAGAATATCAAACAGGCCGCTTTCGGCCATCCGGGCGTAAGTTTTCCAGTAATGCGCCCAGACCGCCTCGACATCGCTATCCGCCCAGCGACCGAGCCATTTCGGGTTATCAAAATCCCACTCACCCAAGTAGTGGACGGAGCCGATGAGATAGTCCCAATCATAGCGCGAAGCGAGATCCGCGATCCAGTCCTCACAGCCTTCGAGCCAGTCGCATTCCATGCCTGCCCGCACCGAAATGCGGCCGCCAGCGTGGCGGCGTGCCCGCTCGATCCACTCGAAATAGGCTGGCAGTTCAGCTTCCTGCATCCGCCAATCGTCAAACGGTTCCGGGCGTTGCGGCGCATGATCTGAAATGCCATATTCGCTTAGGCCGGCAGCCACTGCCGCATCGATATAAGCCTCTGGCTCACCCTCGGCATGTTGGCAAAGCGGCGTATGTGTGTGATAATCAGCGGGCATAAAAAAAGTCTGTCAGGAATCGGATTGATTGACAGCGCGAGCCAATACTAAGGTGTCCCTGCGAGGCAAGCGCCTCTCAAATCATGACCGACTTTCCCGAAGACCTGAAATCTGGCTCCAATGTGCTCCGCCACTTACTGGACCAGCTTCGCCGCCACCCGAAACGCGTCGTTTTTTGCGAAGGCGAAGACGTTCGAGTGATCGAGGCCGCCACCCGACTGGTGAGCGAGGAAGTGGTTGCACCCATTTTGCTCGGGAAGCGCGAGGTGATCCGCGCATTGGCAGCGGAGCATGATCTTTCGCTAAAGTTCATCCATATTATTGATCCGCCGCATGCTTCGGACTTCACCTTGTTCTGCGAGAGGGTGGTCAACATGGCCCGCTATCGGACGATGCAACTTGGCGACCCGGCGGAAATCGTCGCCCGACCCCATTATTTCGGTGCGCTGATGGTGCAGTATGGCCAGGCCGACGCCATCGTCGGCGGCAACCAAGCGCTGCCCGCCACTTATTTCCGGGCGCTGATGCACACCATCAAACCACTGCCCGAGGTGCCTAAAATCTACGGCGTTTCTCTCGTGGTCGGCGATCATCTCAAGAATCTCGGCGGCTCGGGAATGCTATTCATGGCCGATTGCGGGCTGATTCCCAATCCCACCGTCGAGGAGCTGGCGGCCATCGCCTTGGACAGCGGCAAGCTTGCGCATCACTTTCTTGGCCGTAAGCCGCACGTCGCGCTGCTCAGTCACTCGACCAAAGGCAGCGCCAATACGCCGGATGCCAAACGCGTGGCCGCTGCGACTGCGCTCGCCACATCCGAGGTGCTGCGCAACCATCTTGAAATCGGCATCGATGGCGAAGTTCAGGCCGATGTGGCGCTCGACCCCGCTGCGGCGGAAATCAAGTTGCCCATCGCCGAGTCCCGCCCTATCGCCGATGTGCTGGTTTTCCCGAACCTCGATGCCGCTCACACTTCGCTGAAACTCTTGCAACACGTCGCGGGCGCACGAGCATTTGGGCTGCTCATTCGCGGACTCGCACGGCCTGCGGCTCAAGTGCCACGCACCACGACAGTCGAGATGATTTTCGGCACCGCCGCTGCAGTCGCGGTGGAAGCCATCAAATACCACCAGCTCTACCCCGACGGCGAGGTCTGAGGCACGTCAGAAATGAGTCAGCAACCCATTCCTGACGACTCGAACGATAATTCTGAGGTCCAACCTGAAGAACTTCGTGAGGTCGGCAGATACTCGAGCCTCGATCAAGCTCACGAGCACGGATTGGTGATTCTGGCGATGCGCAAGTCGTGCATGATCAGCGACGCGGAAACGCCCGGAGAATACACACTGCACGGCGATTCCGCGGCGGCTGCTGAAATCACGCGTGAAATTCTCGCCTATGAAAATGAGCAGCAAGTTCCGCCACCTGCGGCATCACTAGCGAGCGAAACCTTCCGCCACTCTGCGGGTTGGGGCGTTTATGGCATCTGGGTGCTGGTCTTAGTCACCTGTTATTCCATGCAAATCAAAGATCCGAGCTTGGTGGAGCGTGGCGCTTCATCGAGCATTGGCTTGATCGGTGAAGGTGAATGGTGGCGACCGTTTACCGCGCTTTTTCTCCATGGCGACGCCGCGCATTTGATCGGCAATTTGCTCAGTGGCTTGTTTTTCGGCACATTGGTCGCTCGCAGCATCGGCGCATGGCGTGCATGGGGGTTCATTCTTGTCTGCGGAACCATCGGCAACGTGCTCACTTCGGCGCTCACATGGCCGGAATCGTTCACTTCCATCGGCGCGTCCACAGCAGTCTTTGGAGCGCTTGGAATTCTCGCGGGTTTCGGCTTTGCGGCCACATTGCGCCAGCGCATTAGCTTGCCGTGGGCTCGGACCGCCGCGCCGGTCATGGCGGGTATCATTTTACTGGGTTGGCTTGGCGGGGGCGCGGAAGGTGGAAATACCGACGTGTTGGGCCATGTTTTCGGGTTTTCCAGCGGGTTGGTTGCTGGATGCCTGATCGCTGGATTGGAAAAAAATCCGCCTCACGATGTGACGTGAATGCATCGGCTGAGCGGGAAAATTTCACATTTGCGGGGCGATGGACTCCCATTATGCAACCGCGACGAAAACAATTTTTTGACAAGCTCGCATGTGCCCGCTAGGAAGCTTCCCCCGCGCCACCGACCTACGAGGGTCAGGCGTCCCATCTAACCACACCGCCTTTTTTAAGACATGGCCAACAAGACCACCCTCAAAGCAGCACCGCGCAACCGCACTGGTTCCGGCCGCCTCAACCAAATGCGCCGCGAAGGCTGGCTCCCATCCGTCATTTACGGACGCGGCACCGAGAACCGGAATCTCAAAGTGGACGCCAAAACTTTCGTCGATCTGATCGCGCACAGCAGCTCGGAAAACATTGTGGTGAACCTAGAAATCGAGGGTGAAGGCACTCGTCTCGCATTCCTCCAAGCCATCCAGCACGACCCGCTTTCCGGTATCGCCGTTCACGCGGACTTCCTCGCCATTGACAACAAAACCGAAATCACCGCTCACATTCCTGCTCACTTGATTGGTGAAGCACCGGGCATGAAAGTCGGCGGCGTCGTCGAACAATACATCCACGCGCTGGAAATCACCTGCCTTCCGGACGACCTCCCAGAAATCATCGACGTGGACATCAGCAGCCTGCAACTCGGCGAATCTCTCCACATCGGCGAAATCACTTATCCGAAGGGTGTGCGCCCCACGCACGCCGCAGACGTGGTGGTCGTTCACATCGGTCGTGCCGGTGCTGGTGTCACCGCAGACGCCGACGCCCCAGCGACCGCCTAATTTTTCCAAAACACCTTCATTTTCAACAACGCCCGGTCCGTGCAAACGCTCCGGGCGGTTTTTTGCCAACTCGTCTGATTCCCCATGTCATTTCAGCTCATCGTCGGCTTAGGAAATCCTGGGCGGCAGTATGAAGATACCCGCCACAACGTGGGATTCATGCTGCTGGACCGTTTGGCAGCGGCGCACGGCGTGGCATTTCAATCCGTGCCAAAGTGGCAGTGCCACCTCGCTAAATTGCCAGAATCCGGCGTTTTTCTACACAAACCCCAGACGTTCATGAACCTGAGCGGACGCGCGATCCGCCAGATTCTCTCATTCCACAAATGGCCGCCGGAATCGATGCTCGTGATCTACGACGATGTCGCATTGCCGCTGGGCAGCCTTCGTTTCCGCGAAAAAGGCTCGGCGGGCGGTCACAATGGCATCAAGTCGATTCTTGAGCACCTCGGCACGGATGTTTTCCCGCGCCTTAAAATCGGTATCGGCTCCAGTGCACCGGGAAACATGGTCGGTCACGTGCTCGGGAAATTTTCACCTGACGAGCAGCCGCAGCTTGAAAACATGCTTGCCACGGCTTTGGATGCCGTTCAGCTTGCGCGCTCCCAAGGAATCGCCGTCGCGGCGAACCATTACCACACACGCATTCAATCCATTCCACCGCAAAAAGATGAGCCGCAAATACCAAGGACTGATTGTCCTTAACACCAAATCCCACGAAGGCAGCGTTGACGATCTCGTCAATGCCGTTTCCAAAGAGCTCCAAGCCGAAGGAGCCAAGCTGGAAAAAATCAGCCAACTGGGACGTCGCCAGTTTGCCTATAATTCGCGCCACCTCGAAGCTGGCCACTACGTCAACTACGTGTTTCAAGGAGCGCCGGAAATCATCACCCAGATTCAAGCCCGCCTCCGCCTCAACGGCCACGTGCACCTTCAGCACTTTCAGCGTCTTGCCTGATTTTTGAAATTGTTCGCAAGAACAGTTTCTTCCTTGCCCCGCTCGCTTGTTCGTTCAATTTCCATAAAGCCATGGCCAATCTCAACAAAGTGATGCTGATCGGTAACCTGACCAGGGATCCCGAATTGCGCTACACCCCGAACGGCAAGGCCGTTGCGGACATTTCCCTCGCCATCAACCGTGTTTGGGTCAATGACGCGGGGCAAAAACAAGAAGACACCACCTTTGTGGATGTCACTCTCTGGGGTCGCCAAGCTGAACTTGCGCAGCAATACCTCACCAAGGGCCGCGGTGCCTACATAGAAGGCCGTCTGCAAATGGACAGTTGGGACGACAAGGAAACCGGCAAGAAGCGCAGCAAGCTCAAAGTGGTGGGAGACGCTCTGCAATTCCTTCCCGATGGACGCGGCGGCGCTCCCGGTAGCGGCGGCGCACCCAGCAGCAGCTCAGCTCCGCCACAACGTTCTGCCCCGCCACGCGGCGCATCCGCT
>JBGSLX010000397.1:0-3090 GCA_041740475.1 Akkermansiaceae bacterium
GCTGCGCACCAGCACCTTTTTATTGGGAAACGCCTGCTTGAACACTGGCTCTAAAAGTTCCGCCCAAGTGACTCCGCCACCAAGGTCCTGATCGATGCTATATGGGCTCTCTTGTTCACCCCACTGCCCAATCAAACCCATTTGGACCCACGCAATGCGGGAGTCATTGTTCCATGCCTCACCCAATTGGCGCACCACCGAGAGGACCCGATTCCGCACGGCTTGACTGGTCCAGTCGCCGTCGGTGAGATCCCTTGGCCAATATTCATGGGCAGGATCATTGTGATCCGTATACATCAGAATGACACGCGGGATGACTTTGATGTTCTTCGTCTCGTAACCACGATATGCAGCATTCGTGTAATCTTTAATCCGCTGAACCGTGTCACTCACGTGATCATTCATCACGTTGAAATGAATATAATCGCGGACCAGCACGTGGTAAGGATACACGCTAAGATCTGACAGCATGTCCTCAGCGTCAGCTTCCAACTCCGCCCTAGTGGGTATGCCCGCATCATAATGTGGGCCGGATTGTTGACCAGCTCTGAATCCCATCAGCGGATTGCGCATCCCGGCGGTGTATTCCTGTGGGAAGACCGTCAGCTGCGTCTGAGCCTGGAGGGATGTGGATCCAAAAGCGGTCCATCCTAATACTGCCATTGCGGCGAAGCGCCATCGACTGGTGGGGCCTGACGTCCTGCGGGCGGCACCTTGGGGACAGATATTCTGTTCGTTTACAATATGAGGTATATTGGCAATTATGGGTTTTGTATTGTTCATTGGGTTTGTTGGTTCTGTTGGTTTTTGGCTAGGAAGTTTATTCTCGTAACGATGCGGACGAATCACCTTGCGGTGGCGGCGATGCAACTTTGCGGCAGGTTGGTGAGAGTGTAATTGGATGCGTAAGTTCATTTAGCTCCCCTGAAATTCTTGCGGTTTCGATTCATCAATGGTGTTTACCGTGCCACCGACATATCGTCATCGTCGCTCGCGCTGAAGGAATGGTGGGTGACCGCAGGGCCGAGAGTCGCGCTCCTGCCATGGTGGTCGGTTGTTACGCGTCAACTTGATTC
Source organism: Akkermansiaceae bacterium (assembly GCA_041740475.1). Lineage (GTDB taxonomy): Bacteria > Verrucomicrobiota > Verrucomicrobiia > Verrucomicrobiales > Akkermansiaceae > Luteolibacter. Next base: position 1,077 of record JBGSLX010000397.1, read on the forward strand.
CAAGTCGACACGTTGTCTGAGCGATAGGTCGAAACCGAGCTCTCCCTGCTTGTGATCAGCTACCACGTGACTGCCGCCTACGCGACAACAAGGGCTTGCCACTGCGAAAGCCGATCAGGCCCCGCTGCGCGATGTTTTCACCCTGCCCGGCGTCACATGGGCATGATGTTTGGGCACGCTGGTGTAGATGATGAGCTTCTCTCAGTCCGCCACATCATTTTCAATGGATGTCGTCGGGAAAGAGAGTCCATCGAAGAGCAGTGGAGTGCTGAGACAAGCGATGACTACATTTCTAGTAGTTTTGATAACAAATTTTTGGGTTTTTGGGTTTTTGGGTTACATTATACAGTAGAATTTTGGGCACCGCTTCGTAAGGCTTGTTGCGCATTATGAATGCAAGATAACTTCTTGATATATAGCTACTGATGTAGGCTCATGCTGTTTCCCTGTTGTCCAGCGAAAATTTCAAAGAATGTTAATATTACCGCGAAGTTCGGCGCAGGAGGGTAAGCCTGTAAGGCTCTAGCTCGACCGACTGCTTCGACGGATGATAGGAAGCTGGCTAATATGATATCTTTGCCGGGCCACGAAGTCATCATCACGCAAGGCCAAGTCTTTTTGACCGAACCAGAGTGCCCTTGTCTGCGCCGTATTCAAGTGCGCCGGCGCCCCCCGCGAAGTCCTCTGTGTCGCGCTCGAATACGCTAATCGCAAATACATCGCATTCATTTGCGACGGTCAATGCGACTTCCTCAAGGACGACAATTCCGGTGGAAAACATCGCCGATTGCATCGCCCACCTCGCCAATGAAATCTCAGCCACCGTCAGCTAAAGCCTCTTCACGGACCAAAATCTTTAACCTGTGATATAAGCACAAGTCAGGCTTTTGTATCGTCCCAAAACTCGTGCAGTGCGGACTTTTTCTCAGCCAGCGCTAGTTTTTCATTCATCGCGCGGATTCGCTGGGACATCTGGCCAAGTAGCGCTCGCAAAACTGCCACACCGGAAGCCGGATCGGATTCGAGGAAACTGTCCAGTTCCGCGCGAGAAAGCGACCAGACCAGAGCGCTGCTGCGGGCGATGGCTGATGCGCTCGCAGTGCCTGGGTCGAACGAATTGATTTCGCCCATCGAATCGCCCGGTGCCAGTGTGGCCAATAGTGTGGGGCGATCTCCAGAAGCTCCGGTGACAATATGCAGCTTGCCGGTAAGAATCACATACAACGAATCCTGCGCCGCGCCCTCGACGATGACGGTATCGCTTTCTTGAGTGCGGTGATATTTGCCATAACACGCAAGAAATGAACGATGCTCCTCGGTGATTGCGGCGAGAAAACCGAGTGCGGGGAGTGGGTTTTGAATGGTTTCAGATTCAGACATGGGATGTGTGGTGGATGAGTTTTAAAAAATATCACCAAGATTAACGATTCCAAGGTGAATTCATGGTTTCCAGCCGCACAACCAAGCGTGTAAGCGCGGATATTGCTGATTAGACCATGGGTCGATTGGGCTGCATCTTTTCCCAGCCCAAAACGAGGGAATCCATTGCCTCACCTGTGGAGCGTGATAGCGTCGCGACTATGAAAGGAGGGAAATGGTCGCGTCTGCGTATGACGGTCGCTTGCGCGTCGGTTTTTTCGCAGTCGTCGGCATGGGCGCAAAACCCCACAAATTTCGGGACTGCAAGGGCGATGTTTCTCAAAGGTGACTACGCCGAATGCCTCGAAATCAGCCGAAAGGCCCAGCCTAAAAAATTACAAGACAAAATTACAAGACAAAATTACAAGAGACACAAATAATTAGATTACTCCTTGCGCCGGATGCAAAATCCCGTTTTAACACACTCATGAAAGCTAGATGGACTGCCCCGTGGACGAATTCTGAGGAAAAGCCGGCGATTTATCACACCCTAGCTCGGGTGGTGGATAAGCGCTTTGCGTTCGCGGCGGACGATAAAGAACAGTTCCGCATTTATATGCGCATGATGGAGAATTTTTCCGGATGCCGGGTGCTG
>JBGSLX010000398.1:0-2186 GCA_041740475.1 Akkermansiaceae bacterium
GCGGGACCGTGGGCAGCCGCATCCTGTCGCAGATTTCTTGTTTGATTATTATCCGTTTCCTTTCGCGCTGCTAGAAAGCTGGCACCCCGGAGTGGGTCTGCATTTGGAATCGGACTCCCCTACCCTGCCGCCGCCATTTTCGGAGCGCTGCTATCGGCTGGTCGATCAAGTGATCGTGGCAAATCCAGAAACGATCACATCCAAGGAGCGGGAGCGCTTTGCATGGATGATCGAGCTGCTGGAGGCCACTCGCAGTCGGCCCGCGATGTTCGCGTGCTTCGGATTGCACGAGTGGGCGATGGTTTACCGGGGAAAAGAAGTGCGTCATGAGAAGACGCTGAAACTCCGGCTGCCGCAGGACGAGATTGATGCCCTCGTCGAGTCGCGCGCGCTTTGTTGTTCGCACCATGATGCATTCCGATTTTTTGCCGCCGAGGCGCGTCCTTTGAATCACTTGCAGCCGTCACTCGGTAGCCGTCTTTCACTCGAGCAACCGGGCTGCCTGCACGCCAACATGGATCTCTACAAATGGGCGGCGAAGACGATGCCGTGGGTGGGCTCAGATTTGCTGCTCGATTGTTTCGAGCTGGCGGTGGAGCTGCGCGAGCTGGATATGCGGGCGAGCCCTTACGATCTGGAAAATTGGGGGTATCAACCGGTGTGCATCGAGACGCCGGAGGGCCGCCGATTTTACGAACAAGAACAAAGGCGACTCGCAAGCGTGACTGAGCCTCTCAGAAACCGCCTGATCGCCGCGTTGCGTTTGACTCTCGAAGCAGCCGCTTGAGGCGCGACGTTTCACACGCCCTGCCAGCCGAGTTTTTGGCGCAGCGCTTCGTAAAATGAACGCCCTTCGAGCTGTAGCAAATGGAAGGAGGTGGTGGATTTCCACACTTCGATGTGGTCGCCCGGCTTGATCTGAACGCAGTCCCGGCCATCGACCGTGAACAACATCGGCTCTCCTGTGGGATTGTCCGAATGCACCTCGATCACCCGACAATCGGGCACGACGAGCGCGCGCTGGCTCAGACTGTGCGGACAAATCGGAGTGATCAAAAAAACCGCCGCACCGGGAGCGATCAGCGGCCCGCCAGCGGAGAGCGAGTAGGCGGTCGAGCCGGTAGGAGTCGCCACGATCAAGCCATCAGCTCGGTAATTGTTGAGCAACTCGCCATTGACCATCACGCGCAGCGAAATCAACCGACCCGTTTGGCCACGAGCCAGCGTGATTTCGTTCAGCGCCGTGAATTCCTCAACCGAGCCGTCATTTCGATGCACAGACGCCCTCAACAAGGTGCGCACGCTGGTGCTGAAGCGACCTTCCGCGACCGCTTGCGCGAACGCATCGAGTTCACCATCGGTGCAAGTCGTCAAAAATCCCAGCGTGCCAATATTGATACCGGCCACGGGTTTCTGGAAATCCCCGAGACGAGAAACGGCGTGCAGCATCGTGCCATCGCCGCCGATCACCGCAGTGAGATCGACATGTTCGGAAAATGCCGCTGCCGGGATGCCCCCGGGCTCGCCCACCAAATCAGCGGCCTCAGCATCCAAGACGCTACGAATACCGACTTTGCCAAGGGCCGCCTGCAAGCTGCGCAAGGTCGGGACTGACCCTGATTTGTGGGGATTGGCGAGAATTCCAACGATCACGATGCGGCACGCTAGTCCACCATCCGTGCTGCTGGCAAGCCGCAGCATGCGTGGATTCAATTTGCATTGCTGAGTCTCAAGGTCGAAATTCCAGTTCAATAATCGTTAGAATGACGCAGCAAACCACGGAGATCGAAGTAGAAGTATTGGAAATCGACGGCATGACACCCGTCGCAGCGCCGCAACGCACGCCGGACCCAACGGGTGCGCGCCGCGATTGGCAAGATTGGCGGCACTGGCAGACACGGGTGAAGCGGCTGGACAGCCGTTGGTGGCCGCTGTGGTTATTCTTGGGCCTCATTCTGGTGGTGCTTTTCCTAACGGTCGGCTTGGTGGTCGGCGTGGTTTTCCTGATCATGCGCCTGCTGATGAATGCCTTCCGCGCATTGACCCGCTGAGGCGGCGTGGAATCCGCTGCATTGACAGCCGGGGCGATCCGCCGACAAGTTCCGGTCATGTCACGTTTTGCCAATCAAATCGCCGTCGTCACCGGAGCTGGCCGCGGAATCGGTCAGGAAATCGCCCGCACGCTC
>JBGSLX010000399.1:0-5411 GCA_041740475.1 Akkermansiaceae bacterium
CAGCTCGGGAGACGGCTACGAACGCGTCACCGCAAACGTCGCCGCAGAGCGCGAGGCCAGGGCGCTGATCACTCAACTCACCTCGGATCTGGCTTCGGCGCAGTTTCACAAAAACGGCGTCACGCAGGCATCGAACCACTCGTGGCCCCGGGATGAGTTGGGATTTCTCTCTATCCAGCCCGCTCATGCACAGAGCGAATCCGAACGCATTGGCGATCTTTGCGCAGTGCATTACTATCTAGGCGACCTCGATCACGGCGGTCAAAAAGTGCGCTGTTTGATGCGTGGTTTCCGCAACAGCAAGGAAACGTTCAACGCGCTGAAACAGGACGCCGTCGCTCCGTTGTTTGCGCCACGTCCCGACATCGACGAGCCGCTTGCATTTGGTGTCGTCTCCTTTGAAGCACGACCCAAAACACGCGACCCGCAGGGCCGCTGGATCGACTGGGTCCGGAACGATCTCAAAGGGCCTGATGCGCTCGATGTGCGCATCGTTTTGGTGCGCCGGGATCTAACGCGTCGGCTCAAAACCGCTGCTGACTGGGCTGGCAGCAGTCACTTGGGTACACCCGCGATGGCCTCCCAGCATCCCGATCTCGAAGTTTTCGCCACGCGCATTCGCTTTGGAAATCATGCGTCATTTTAGCAAAGCAACCGGCTTCGCCCTGCCGGCCGTCTTGGTCGTCGTTGGCTCGCTGCTCGTCCTTTCGGTGGGCGTGCTGCTGGTCGCCAACGTCGAGCGCGATACCGCCCGCTCGTTTGTGGATCGCCAGCGCGCCGAACTTGCAGCGAGCGCCGGGCTGGAGGAAATCCGCAGCCTGCTCTCTGCTGAGACCGCCAACGACGATTTTGTTCTTCTTCAATCCACACTCGCCACGCCGCTCACGGAAGGCAGCGATCCCGCGCCGCATCTTTTCATCGCCCGTGGAATCGCCCAAACCAGCGACGAGCCGCTGAAACATCGCTACATTCCGCTTTTCAGCACGCTCACCCGTCCGACGGATGCGCCGCTCGCCGCGCCAAAAATCGAGCCACTTTTTGGCGAGAACTCCGACCCATCCATCGACTTCACCGCGCTGCCTTATCACGACAAAGTCCGTGCCGCGTGGCTGCCCGTGCGGGATGAAACTGGCAGCACGATCGCTCGTTACGCGTATTGGATCGAGGACTTGCAATCGCGTGTCGATCCCGCGATTGCCGGAAACGACAACAGCCCCACCGGCACGCACCGTCGCGCGGCTTGGCCATTTCCAGCGCCCGGCATGAACGAGCATCCTGAGTCGGCTGACGAGGCTGTGCTCAATCAAATCGCGCTGTTCGCGCTCGACCCGGCTGCCACCGATGCGACGCAAGGCGAACTCGGAAAAACGCTGATCAAAAACCGCAAACTGCTCATTTCTCCAGACGCGCAGCTCGCCGCCGCCGAAATCCAGCCACCGCTCGCCCGTCTCACCAGCGCCACTGCGGGCGGCTTCGTCGGCGATCTGGTCGATCCCAAATCGCGTGCAATCGAGCGTGGTCTGGCCACTGGAATTCAGCCGTATCTGGAACAAGCGCTCGTGCCTTACGCCGTCGGCATCGATCCCGCCGTGGCTGGAAAACCCAAGCTCAACCTCAACCGCCTGCTCGCTGATGATCGCGCCGCTGCCGTCGATGAAATGGCCGCTTTCATCCAAAAAGCCCTTCCCGATTTCGAGCAACGCAAAGGTGGTTTTCTCGAGGATTATCTGAAAACTCTCGCGGCCAACGCGCTCGATTACGCCGATGAAGATGACGCGCCCACGCTGCTGGCTGGCGTTTATCGCGGAATCGATTCCTACCCGTTCACCACCGAGCTGGTGCTGAAAGTCGAGTATCGCGGCATGTCGGTGGTGGAGGGGCGTCAGTTTTTAAACTTCAATCTGCGGCTTTTCGCGGAACTTTATAACCCCAGCGATGTCGAGGTTTCCGGCAACGCGCGGCTGAGTTACGAGGTGGCGCTGAAAGTGGAAGGACTCGGCAGCGGCACGGTGAGCGAACCGTTCGATAGCCCGGAATTTCTCAGTCACTCGGATGTCGCCACCCACGATCTCGACGAGATTGACGGTGCGTATTGGAGCCAACCGATCCCTGTTTCTCTGAAGCCGAATGAATATCGATGTTACCGATTTGCCGATGTGTCGTATCGGCTGGATCAGGGCACGGTGAAACAAAATGAGATTGGTAAAAACACCTCGTTCAGCCTGCTGGAAGACAAAGGCGAGCGCGGCAGCTCGCTGATGTGGAACGACGTGCTCGTGGAACGACAACGGCAAGTCGTGCGGCAGGCGGGGTTTATCTACGATGAGGATAAGAACGGTAAAAAGATCAGCGGCTATTTGATCGGCGAGCCAAGATTCCTCTCGAAGGCGCATTTGCCCGGGCTGCTTTACCAGAAATCGTTGTCGTCGGATTTTTACGGCAACACCGGCGACCCGCGCATCAGCCATTATCTCAACCGTGCGGGAGACGCGCCGCTCGATGAAAGCGCTTATCCCGAGAACGCCAGCCCGAACCGCCGCACGTTGCGGCGCAATGTTTACAAAGACGATTCCGAGACCAAACCCAAAGTTTATGCCCGCATGTTGCCCTCCGAGTGGCCGGACGGTGGGCACGATTCCGCAGTCGGCACTTGGTCGCCAGGCACGAAAGATGAAACCGAAATCACCGATGCGAAATTTAGTTTCGCCTACGATCCGGACTCGAAGCACTGCGCCATCCAGCGCATTTCGAACCGTGGCTACTTTCTCAGTGCCACCGAGTTCGGCCACATTTTTGATCCCATCATGTTCGCGCCGATTTTTGAGAACGAGGCGCAAACCGCCTATTTCTTTGAAAAACACAAGATGCCCGCCGAGACAAACGCTTGGCCCGACGTGAAAACCACGGCCGCGAATCCCCTGAACGCGCTTTACGGCGGCGGCAACACCCTGCGCATCGGACGCCCCGAGCACCCTGCATTCAACGGAACGGATGGCAAAAGCATGCGCGCTTCCAGCTTGCTCGATCTTTTTCACGCGGGCCAACCGCTTGCTGCGGACTCCGCATTGAGAGCAGGACCGCTGGTCAAAATCCACGGCCACGTCAACCTCAACACCGCGTCTCGCGATGCGCTGCGCACGCTCGCTGCCGGAAAACTCATGATGGATCCCAAGCTTTCCAAGCGGACGGACAACAACCACGCAAACTTCCCGCTCGCCGCGCCGCCGGTGGTGAAACTCGAACTCGAAGCGCCGAAAAACGAACTGCTCGCCGACAAAATCGCCGACGCGATCATCGCCGGAAGGCCATACGCAAGCCCATCTGAAATGGTCACGGCGACCGATTCAGCGGGCGAAGCGGTGTTCGGAAATCGCAAGCAATACGCCGAAGCCGAGCAGGTGCAGTGGTCCGATTCCGCTGCCGAGGAAATTTTCGCTCGCGTCTATCAAGCCGCCACCGTGCGCTCGCGCAATTTCCGCGTGTGGATTGTCGCCCAGACCGTCAGCCCAGAAAACTCGACGCGAGTTCTGGCCGAGGTCCGGAAAGTTTACACCGTTTTCGTGGAGCCCGGAGAACGCGAAACGGACGGTGTCTTGATCCCGGAAAACCTGAAAACCCGAGTTTTATTCACCAATGAGTTTTAACAAACGACTGATCCAGTTTTTGAGCTGCGCGGCGCTGATGCTGACGGCGAACGCACAATCACAGAACTCCAACGACGGCTCGCGTGGGTTCATCCGCCTGATGAATGCAGTCGGCGTGGGCAGCGGCGAGCTGGAATTTCGGATCAATGGCGAGAAGGTCCGCGACAAGGGATACAGGTTGGGCGACGTCACCGGCGGCATCGCGAGGAAGCCCGCTTCTTATCAAATTTCGTTCCACAGAACGGGCATCGAGTCCGGCGAAACCAAGCTGAACGTGCTCAAAGACGAAACCACCACGCTCATCCCCTTCGCCGAGTTCGTCCCAGCCACGGAAAGCAAGCCGGAGCACTGGACCATCCGTATTTTGCGGCTGAAACAAAGTGATAGCCGCGAAAAAAGCACCGCCACGGTGATCAATCTGACGCGCAAGCCTGAGCTAAGCGTCCGCATCCAGCAAAAGGACGGCACATGGACGCCGATGCACATTGCACGCCTCGCCCTCGAACGAGCGCCAATTCTCCAACGCAGCGGCTACGTGTCGATCCAAGCGGAATCACAGGACTTGCAACCGCTCTCGGTGGGTTCTTCCGGGAACTATGTCGCCGTAATCTACGAAGACGCCGATGGCAAAATCTGCTCAGAGAATTTCCAAGATCACAAATACCTCAGTTTCGAATGAGGCGAACGGAGTGGCTGCCTACGGGCAGCCATAAATCGCAAAGGGCGTTTCCCAACGCCCGTCGCGGCTCCCATCTCGCCACTCCATTTTCTCCTTGCGTGATAAGTTCTTATGAACAGTATCGCGAGCCATGAATCCGACATTCCGTTTCTACGAACCGGGCCTCGTTTCGAAGATCACCCACAATCGCCTGACTCACTGGGATCAAGTGGGTGCCACGTATTTCATCACATTCCGGCTAGCGGATGCAGTCCCAGCAGGTCCGCTTGCCGAATTCGTCCGGGAAAAACGCGAGTGGCTGGCTGCCAATCCAGCACCCCGCACCGCAGAATTGGAAAAAGAATATCATCAGAAGTTTAGTCAACGATTCGAGCGCTGGTTAGATCGTGGCTATGGCTCATGTCTTTTGCGCGACCCGCAAAACGCCAAAATCGTGGTCGATGCGATGAAGCATTTTGAGGGCGAGCGTTCACTTCTTCACTCATGGGTGGTCATGCCGAATCACGTGCACGCCTTGTTTTCGCAAGTCGGGGAAACGTTGAATGGATCACTGCATCATTCGTGGAAGGGTTTCAGCGCACGACAGATTAATCAGCGCACGGGAAACAGCGGATCAATCTGGCAGAAGAGTTACTTCGACCGCATGGTGCGTGATTGGGATCATTTTGCGAGTTGCGCTCGATACATTCGCAACAATCCCCTCAAGGCGAAACTTCTGCCCGGGAGCTATCAACAAGGCGAGTCCACCTTCGTGAGCAAGATGCTCGGAGTGGCTGCCTCCGGGCAGCCATAAATCGCAAAGGGCGTTTTCCAACGCCCGACGCGGCTGGAAAGCCGCTCTTGCGGGATATGGCGGCTTCAAGCTCGCCACTCCTTGCGCGTGCAACGGCGGCCTCAAGCTCGCCACTCCTTTAGCGCGGAGATTCGGTTCGATCTAACATGTCGTAATAAACGTCGATTTTTTCGGCTTCGAAGCGGCGTAGGGCATCGCGGAATTCGGCTGCGGCATGGCGACGCTTGATTGCTTCCAGTGCAGTGAAAATCTCGGGTTTGGCCTCATCGAAGGTGCGTTCTTGCGCTGGCTTGTG
>JBGSLX010000400.1:0-3242 GCA_041740475.1 Akkermansiaceae bacterium
GGCGTGCTGGTGCTGAGATCCGCGGCCGAGTCCTCATTCGCGGAAAATCCGATGCGAGGAGCCATCTACGGCCTGATCATCGCGCTGGCGGCAGTGGTCATGTTTCAAGTGAGCCTGCAAACTTCATGCCGCAGGAATAGCCGCGTGGTGCTGGTAATGGGTGGGTTGCTGGTCCACCTCGCTCTGCTTCGCATTGTGATGGCCATCACCAACGCAGGCCTGATCCCGGAGCATTACCGCTTTTTTTTCGTGCCCTTCGCATTGGCACCCATGCTTCACGCCATCCTACTCGGCCGGGCTGTCGGGGCCTTTTCTGCGGTATATGTCACATTGATCGGCTGTCTATTCGCGCCGGCTGGCGAAGCGCTTTCCTACATGATTCTCAGTCTGGTAGCCGGTGTCACGAGTGTGCTGCTCGCGCACGACGTGCGCCGCAGGCTGCAATTGGTGCGTGCTGGCATCTACGTGGGAGCCGTCACGATGCTGCTGGGCTTCGTGCTAGGGAGCTTGGATATCAGTTCGTGCTTCGGCCCAGACGCCTTGGTGCACCTGCAAGTCCTTGGCAAAGGCAGCGCTGCGGCGTTTGGCACCGCCGTTTTCACCGCACTGGTCATCAGCGGATTTTTGCCCATTTTTGAAGGATTCTTCCATCTCACCACCGACATCACTTGGCTCGAACTCAGCGACCTGAACCACAAACTGCTCCGCAGGATGCAACTGGAAGCCCCTGGAACTTTTCACCACAGTCTGGTCGTGGCATCGCTCGCGGAAGCCGCTGCGGAAAAAATCGGTGCCAACGCTCCGATGTGCCGGGTGAGCGCCTATTTCCACGATGTCGGGAAACTCGCAAAACCCGGATATTTCATCGAGAACCAACACGACGGCGTGGAAAACCCACACGATTCGCTCACACCCACGATGAGCGCGCTCATCATCATTTCCCACGTCAAGGACGGCATCGACCTCGCCGTCAAACACAAACTCAACCCGCGCATCATCGATGTGATCCAAGAGCATCATGGCGATTCGCTGGTCGCCTTTTTCTACCACAAAGCACGCGAGCAGAAAAAACTCGAGCTGGAGAAAGTGGATCGCCGACTGGAAAATCCGGAGGATTTGCCAAATGTGGATGAGAAAAATTTCCGCTACCCCGGGCCACGACCGAGCACCAAAGAAAGCGGCATTCTCGCTCTAGCCGACACCATCGAGAGCGCATCCCGCACGCTCAACAAGCCCAATCCCGCGCGCATCCGCTCACTCGTCGATGACCTCGTGCGGCAAAAAATTCAGGACGGCCAGCTCGACGATTGTCCTCTCACGCTGCGTGAGTTGTCGATCATCAAGGACAGCTTCGCCAGCACCCTGCGCAGCATGATGCACAGCCGCGTGGATTACCCGAAGGACGACGAGCCGCGCACCGCCACGCAACGCGGAATCAAACCCGATCGCTCGACCAGCCAAGGCGGACGTGTCGTTTCCAAGCCAAAATCCAGCTAAGCCCACTTCTTCCGCCATGTCCCTCGAAGTCATCATCGGCAATCACCAGCAATGCATCGAAATCCCCGAGCATTGGCTGACGGTGCTGGAAGACCTCGCTCCGCGCGCGGCGGAATTGGCGCTCAGCCACGCCGCCGCGGCCGATTGCCCACTTTCCATCCTCGCCACGCTCGAAGTCGCTTTGGTGGACGATGAAACCAGTGATCAAGTCCACCGCGATTTCATGAACATTGAGGGCCCCACCGATGTCATCACCTTTCACCACGGCGAAATTGTGATCGGCGTCGAAGTCGCCGAACGTCAAGCCGCTGAATATAGCGAACCGCTGCCGCGCGAGTTGCTGCGCTACCTCGTCCACGGCCTGCTCCATCTCGCCGGCCACGAGGATGAGAATGAAAATGGTCGCACCACGATGGAATCCGCCCAAGAAATCATCATCGCGGAACTTTGGACGCCCGATCTTCATTCGCGGTTTACCCGCTAAGCTGAAATCCCCAGCCCCTTCTTTGCTCGCATGATTCACGAAAACCCCAACGCCGCCTCAACAGGCTGCATCCATCACTCGGTCTGCCGATGGTGCTACCAAGATCTTTCACTGGATGAACTCTGCGCCGCCGCGACTGCGATCGGGATCGAGTCGGTCGAACTCTTGATGCCTCACGAGTTGCCAATACCGGAGAAATACGGACTCGCCTGCGCGATGGTCAGTTTTCCCACTGGCTTCACGTCTGCTGGCGTGGAAGTCGGCCTCATCGAACGCGCGTTCAACCGCCTAGAATATCACGACACCTTGATCGAGATTTACGAACCGCATCTCAAGGCCGCTGCCGCTGGCGGGGCCAAACAAGTGATTTGTTTCTCGGGAAACCGCGACGGCATGAGCGACGAAGAAGGCCTCGAAAACTGCGCGATTGGCCTGAAGCGACTGCTGCCACTGGCCGAAAAACACGGCATCACCTTATCGATGGAACTGCTGAATTCCAAAATCGATCACAAAGACTACATGTGCGACCACACCGCATGGGGCGCTGAGCTGTGCCGGCGAATCGCCAGTCAGCATTTCAAATTGCTATATGATATCTATCACATGCAGATCATGGAGGGAGATGTGATCACCACGATCCGCGCCCACCACGACTGCATCTCCCACTACCACACCGGCGGCGTGCCAGGACGCAGCGAGATCGATGAATCCCAAGAACTTCACTACCCAGCCATCATGCGAGCCATCGTAGAAACGGGCTATCAGGGGTTTGTGGGCCACGAATTCATCGCCAAGCGCCCCGACAAACTCGCGAGCCTGCGCCACGGCGTGGAAATCTGCACCGTTTGAGATGCGCCAGAACTTCCAGATCATCTTGGGCGCTGCATTTGCCGGTTTGCTGACGAGTTGCGCAACGGATTCGCCCAGCGGCCGCGACGAATGGGGGCACCGGCCAGGTCCTCAGTCGTTCAAAACAGTCATCTTGGATGCAGGTCACGGCGGTCCTGACAGCGGCGCGATCAGCCGTCACACAAGCCGCAAGGAAAAGGAGCTCACACTCGACATGGCGAAACGCGTGCGCAGCGAACTCGGCAGCTCGTTCCGCGTCATTTTAATGCGAGACGACGATGAATTCGTCGAACTCGACGACCGCGTGACCACTGCCAATCGTTATGGAAACGCCGTGCTGGTGAGCATCCATTTTAATAGCGGTCCATCTCACCTACGCGGCCCGGAAACATACTACTGGCGTGTGGACAGC
>JBGSLX010000401.1:0-4831 GCA_041740475.1 Akkermansiaceae bacterium
AGCAAAGAATAACGAGGCGAGCAGCACGCCCGCGCCCACGCCGAGCGCAAGATTGTGCGTCCAGACGACGGTCGCCACGGTGACGAGCATCACCATGCTGGTGGTCGAGGGATGCACCGCGAGATTCCGAAACGAGGCCCAGGAAAATGTGCCGATCGATACCATGATCATCACCGCCACCAGTGCGGCCATCGGGATTTGTTTCACCCATGGGCCGAGAAGCAGCAGCAACGCTAACAGCACCACGCCAGCCGTGAGCGTGGAAAGCCGGGTGCGGCCGCCGGATTTCACGTTGATGACCGACTGCCCGATCATCGCGCAGCCAGCCATGCCGCCGAAAAAGCCGGAGACGATGTTGGCGATGCCTTGACCGCGCGCCTCGCGGTTCTTGTCGCTCTCAGTATCGGTGAGTTCATCGACGATTTGAGCGGTCATCAGGGATTCGAGCAGACCCACCACCGCCAGGCTGATCGAGTAGGGGAAAATGATGGCCAGCGTTTCCCAATTCAGCGGCACCTGCGGCCAGAGAAACAACGGCAAGGTGTTCGGCAGTTCGCCAAGATCGCCCACGCGGCGGACGTCGAGTTTCATTACGATGGCGATGATCGTCATCAGCACGATGCAAACCAGCGGCGAAGGAACCGCCTTGGTCACACGCGGCAGTAGATAGATGATCGCGAGCCCGCCAGCGACCATCGCGTAGGTGATCCAGCTCACCCCGGCCACTGATAGATTCAGCTCGGGAAGCTGCGCCATGAAAATCAGGATCGCGAGAGCGTTCACAAATCCGGTCATCACCGCCTTGGAAACGAAACGCATCACCGAGCCCACGCGCAGCAGCCCGAAAATGATCTGGATCACACCGGTCAACAGCGTGGCGGCTAACAAATACTGCAAGCCGTGTTCTTTCACCAGCGTGACCATCAGCAGCGCCATCGCACCTGTCGCGGCAGAGATCATGCCGGGCCGTCCACCGACAAACGCGATGACAATCGCGATGCAGAACGACGCATAGAGCCCGACTTTCGGATCGACCCCAGCGATGATCGAAAAGGCGATGGCCTCTGGAATGAGTGCAAGTGCGACGACGATACCGGCGAGCAAATCGCCACGGACATTCGAAAACCAAGATTGAGAAAAGGAAGTGTGAGGCATGAAAAAATGAGTGAGTGAAAAAAGGAAAGCGCAGAGATCCCTGCGGAGTGTGTCGCCGATTAAGGACGAGAGTGATCATTCGTGATCACAGCGCGATGAGTTGAATGCACAGCCGCAACGGCTGAAGCCCTAATCAGGGGGGATCAACTGGCTGGCGCGGCGTGCCCGTGGGGCTTGATGGAAGTGAACGAATCAAGACGGGGTGAGATTTTGGGCTGAGGTCGCAAGTGGCAAGCTCCTTTTCAAAACGCCCAAGCTGGCCTTTTTCCCAACCGTAGGTGGTGAAGGTGGCGAGGCGGCGACACGTGTCGGCAGCACATCGCGATGGTGTGAAAGATCGGCGACGTCTGCTTTCACCTCTGCAGGATGGCAGTAAAGTAGTGGCGAAACATGCGATTGCCCCGCCAGAAGCCATCGGGGTGCCGCAGACATTTGTCGCGGGGTCAAATAGCGGGTGGGTATGGGGGAGACGCTTTTACCAATGAATGGCATCTTGGTTCTCCATAAAACAATTCGCCAATCCCTTTCTTGGCGATCTTGAACAACGGGCCTTTTTCATGCGCTTTCCCAGTCGGTGATCGCTTGATGAGATGATCCATCGTGATTGTCCCGTCACTGAGCAATCTCTCAAGCTGTGGGATGTTGGGATTCTTGGTGTGAATTACGGAATGTAGGTGAAACCACTCGCTGCCTGAGCGCATTTCTGACGTAGCTTTGACCCAAAAAGTTTCCCGATGTTTCTCAGCTAGCTTCGCTTCGAGACGGTCAAGACGCCAGACTGCTACTTGCTGCTCAGGTGACACATTATGGAACTCCCTTAGCCACTGCATCGCTTCATCAATCCGAAGGCGCAATCCTTGTGAGTTCGCTCGCTGGGTCGAGACTGTGCAGTAGAGTTTGAAATCATCACCGCGCTGGTAGCCAAATTGGTTGAGAATTTCGAGACTGCTCTTGAAAGTGCTTAAATCCCAATCTGGAACACAGGCAAAGAGTGTGGAGCGAGTGAGAGAATTCCTCGCCGACTTAAGTTCGATGCCTTGGTAGTCGGGCTGCGGACTGGAATTGATTGGTATGCCAAGAGCTGTTTCCAGACTGCGCCCGATCGCGGTATCTCCGCGGCAAACGGCACGAAGTGGTCCACCCGCAGCAATCTCTCTAAGCCGAGCTAACAATTCATCAGATACAGAATTGGCAGCTCGGAGCAGTGGTTGCAACAGTCGCATCACTGGGCTGCTCAGATCGCCTGTGTTGATCCGGACCCTAGTGAGATTGAGAGCGTGAAGAACGCCATTTATGATAAATATAGCAAATGCATCGCCATCACCGCCAGCCTGTTTCAAGCCGTAGATCCAATACCGAGGATCGCCATCTTTGGTTAAAGGGCGATATAACGAAACTTTAGTTTGAATCACTTCACTCGATCCAACGATGGCAGCATCTCTTTGGACTTTTGCATCCTGTCCCTTCTCTTGCCGCAAGTAATCATGATAGTTGATCGTGCTGAAAAGGCCCCTCATGGGCGCAGTCGCGTCGAGAATGGATTTGCGCAAGCCTGTTTCCGTCACAAAAAGAACGACGCTACTCAGCCCGGCATCATTGAGAACCTTGAAACTTGCTGACTCGGCCTGACTGAGTGGTCTGGTATTCATGCAAATGGCTTGATTTGGCCATTTAAGATTCCTTTCAGATGATCACCGATTTTGTGTGCCAGCAGGACAGGAACTGCGTTCCCAATCTGAGTGTAGCGTGGCACATCTCTGTCCCAAATTCCTGCATCAGGATCACCAGCGCGTCTCCTTCCACCCGTGGTGCGCGGTCCTTTGAAAACATACCAGTCTGGAAATGTTTGAATGCGCGCCCATTCGCGGACAGTTGGCCCACGTGGTTGCGAATAATGCACATAATCTTCAGGTAGTGAAGTCGCAGTGATGTTTGGACCTCCTTGGTTCCACTCACGAGGAAACACGCGCTGGGCAAACTTCTTTGTCTTATATTTTTCTGGGATCTCGCCCTTGTTGGCGATCATGTGTGCGAATTTTTCACGAATGTAATCCGCGTGATCTGAATACTCCTGTTCTGTCAGCGCTTGGCCTTTTTCCATGAGAGTGCCATCCGGTCTCGTTCTCAGGTAAGTCTGAATCGCACTCACAGGACTTTTTAGATATGCTTCTGTGCCTTTTTTTCCGAGGTATTTGGGATCTTCTAAGTCAGATAGCAATTCAACCAATGACGGACAAATCCCAGAAGGAACGGGCAAGAAACCATCCTCAATCGCAGTAGGCTCATCCACAGTGACCGGGCTATCAAACATCGAGAGCTGCTGCGATGAGTAGAACAGATCATGCCGAATGCCGACAACTAGGAGGCGCGGACGATTTTGCGGGACGCCATAGTCCTTTGCGTGAATGAGTTGCCAACGGACGCAATAGCCGGGAATCGATTTCAACTCAGAAAGCACGGCTTTGAAGACCTCTCCTTTCTGGCCATCGTCAGTCCATCGTGAAGTCAAAAGCCCACGCACATTTTCAAATAAAAAGATCTTCGGCTTAACGCACCGGATCACTCGGGACATTTCCTGATAGAGATGATTTGATGGAATATCCTTCTTTTCGACATCAAAGCTTCTTCGATGGCCGATTCCACTGTAACCCTGACAAGGGGGGCCGCCACAAACCAAGTCAACACCGTCGATCCCTAAGTATCTCCAATGGATCATGAGCATTTCAAGGTTCTCATTGGTAAGATTATATACATCTCCCCATGGGATGATTCCCATGCCCACTCGATTTGCGATGTAGGTTTCCGCTGCGGAATGGTTGAGTTCGCTAAACAGAAGTGGATGAAATCCTGCCTTTTCCAGCCCCAGAGAGAGTCCGCCGCACCCGGCAAATAAATCGATGCACGTGAGCTTTTTCTCAGGAACTTGGTTTCGTGGGCGGAATTTGTATTCAACCACATCTTCAGCCACTGCAGTTTTGTTTGAATGAGGCGAAGCGATTGTTTTTTTCACTGGTTCGGGTCAAGAGATTTAAACCACGTTGGCTGGCAAATGGGACGAAGTCCAGCGGAGCTTGGGGTCGCAGACACGCGCCGCTTGAACAAATGGCGAAAACTACAACGGACACAAATAATCAGAAAATGTACTTTCGTTCACCATAACCAACCCAATAGCAGCTCGATACCGAAACCCACACCAACACCGTGGTTAGCGTCTCAAATATTGGGTGCTCCTGTGATCGGTAGTTGCTAGGGGCTGAGCTGCCATCGGGTGAATTCAGCCCGATGGCTCGGGATTTCATTGTAGGTTGCGGTCTGAACCTGAGGTGGTTTCCTTATTTTTACCAGTTGCCCGCAAATTACCGCTTGTGGTCACGAAGATACTCGCTACGAGTTTTCTCGTCATGACTGATGTCGTTACATTTTGCCGGGTCTTGTCCGATGAGACTCGCTGGCGGATTTTGCGGCTGGTGATGGATCGTGCGCTGTGTGTCTGCGAGCTGGCGGAGATTTTAGGCATGCCGCAATCGTCGGTCTCTAGCCATGTGCAGATCATTCGCAAGGCTGGGCTGTTGGAGAGCGAGACTTGTGGCAAGTGGACCTACTTCCGTATCTTGGCCGAGCATTTACCGATCTTTCGCGCGCTGTTACGCCGCTTTCCAGACTCGGAAATCCATGC
>JBGSLX010000402.1:0-7035 GCA_041740475.1 Akkermansiaceae bacterium
GCGGATTTTCTCAAACGCCACATTCGACAAGTTCCGTGGCTCTCCGCATGTTCCCGGCGTGATCGACACGCTCTATCCTCTGTTTCGCTCGTGTTTATTCCGGCTCGATGCAGAAACGGCCCATCACCTGAGCATGGGCGCTCTGAAAACCGCCGAGATGTCCGGCATCATGAGCTTGCTCACCGGCAAAGAAAAATCGGGCGAGCCCATCGAGTCGATGGGGCTCAAATTTCCCAATCGCATCGGGCTCGCTGCGGGGTTGGACAAAGAAGGCGACTGCATTGACGCGCTTGGCCGCCTCGGCTTCGGCTTCATCGAAATGGGCACCATCACTCCACGGCCACAACCGGGAAATCCCAAGCCGCGCCTGTTTCGGCTGATTCCCGAGGAAGCGATCATCAACCGCATGGGCTTCAACAATCCGGGCATCGATGCCGGGGTGGCGAATGTTCGGAAATCGAAGTCGTTTACGGGCGTGATCGGCTTCAACATCGGGAAAAACAAAGACACGCCCAACGAGCAGGCTGCCGACGATTATTTGGCGTGCCTGCGAAAGGCCTATCCCGTGGCGGATTACGTGGCGGTAAATCTTTCGTCTCCCAACACGCCGGGTCTGCGCGATCTGCAAAGCGCAGAGGCCAGTGCGAGACTTTTGGAGCAACTCAAGACTGAGCAGCAAAAACTCGCTGCCGAACACGGCAAACAAGTGCCGTTGCTGTTCAAAGTCGCACCAGACCTCGACACAGCACAGATCCGCGCATTGTCCGACGTCTTTCTCGCTGGCGGACTGGACGGGCTGATCGCCACCAACACCACTCTGGATCGCAGCGCGGTCTCTCATCATCCGCGTGCAAACGAAGCGGGCGGACTCTCCGGCAAGCCATTGCTGAGAAAAAGCAACGAAGTACTCCACGCATTTTCCAGCCACCTCGGCGGGCGCATCCCGATCATCGGCGTGGGTGGAATTTCCTCGGTGGAAGATGCGCGGGAGAAAATCCGGGCCGGTGCCTCACTGGTGCAAATTTACACCTCGTTCATCTTCCAAGGACCGAGACTGGTGCGGCAACTTGCTCGGGCATTGAGCTGATCGATCCGGGGAAAAACTCCACTTCACTCAACCCGAAAAAGAAGTAGGAACAACGAAAGGGTCAAAAAACCTCGATAAAAGAGGGTTTTTGCGACTTTTCACTGAATCCCATAAGGCGCGAGCGGAAGCATTCCCAACTCTTTCAAATTTCGTCACTTTCGCGTTTTTCGTGGTTCAAAATATCGGCATTTGCACTCAGCGAGTCCAAACGCCACTTACTGACGGCAATTTTCCTTGGCCGACGACCACGTAGTTGGTGGCTCCTTTTGCGCCTTCTAACGGCACTCCGACCGCGCGACGCCATGCCACTGTCATGCTTTCTCCAGTGTGGCAGCCCCAGCTTTTGCAGTAGGCGTTTCGTTTGAAAACCGATGACTTGAGACGCGGCAATTCACGCTCATGCAGCCACGCGGTGGAGGCCCCCATGAGGTCGTTGCCGTAGTCGAACATGAATGCGTATTTGTTCGAGTGGCCGAAAAAATCAAACGTCTCGATTGAGTTTCGCGGGCGCGAATTGAGCGCTTGGATGAATCCTCCGGTGCTGCTGAACCACATCAACGTGGCTCTTCGATCCGCTGCAAGCTTGGTAATCCACTGCACATAAGGTTTGCCGTCCTCACGACCGCGCGTCTCGTATCCGGGCCGAAAAACCATCCAAACGAGTGGCGCGTCCGAGCCATAAGCCTGCCGAATCTCCGCCATGCGCAAAGTCGATGCGCGGACAAAATTCGCCCACCATCGATCATGTTGGTCTTTCGGCACGCGTAGGTCTTCCCACTCGCGCAATGCTGGGCCACCAGTGACGATCACATGGTCCGCGGCGACAGGTAACACCAACCAAGCCAGCCATCCGGCAAACATCCAGTTTCGAAAGAATCCACTCATCTGCGCCAAGCTAGGCCGCTGATTCCGCTGCTGCAAAGCAAGAACACGCGGCCGAATTTCGCTTTTCCCAGAGAAACAATGCCGGATTTTATCGAAACGCCGAGCCGCTGAGAGCGCAGAGCAAAGCGCTGAGTTTTTCACCCCACTCCTCTCTGCGAAAAAACCTCCGCGTTCTTCGCACCTCGGCGTTTCGCTTTTCCCAAATGAACCAGCAGGCCCTTAAGGCAGAGAAGGGAAATTCGCGCTCAACTGAGACTTACGATTTTCAGAAAACTGGAATGATTTCCAAGGCAGCAGAGCCTCCGGCCACCGCCGCCGCTGGGATGCGCGTGTCGAATGTGGCAAAACGGGCATTGTTAGCCGCAGACAAAGCCAGCAAATACAAATCGGTAACTCTTGAAGGAGTGAGTGCGCCGGATTGCAAAAGCACCTCGTTGTCCAAAAGGGAAACCTCCTTTTCGCAGGATCCAGTGTTCACCATCTGGACGAATTTCTGCAAAACGTCCCGAACACGAGTCGCGGTGCCGAGACAGTTCGGGTATTTTGGCTGACTGGCCACCCGGATCACACCATTTTCGACATGGGAACACAGGATCAGCCGCAAGGGAGATTGGCTCGCATACCACCGATGCGCCGCGTCGTGATGGACATGCATCGGATCGAGCAGGGCCAGCATCGTGTTCACGTCGGGAAGAAAACGTTTCATGGCGTCTCGTCCAAAAGCTCTTTGATGACCTCAGGCGTCACCGCCCGCGCTGCTTGGGAAACAGGAAACAACGGGATGCCATTGCGCTCCTCTACTGCCAACCCCACGGGTTCCACCGACTGCCGGAGCAATCCTGAAATCACCACTCCCAGCGGCTTCCGCTCTCGTGCGGCCCGCATCTTCGCCATTTCCAGCACGTCGTCATCCAAATTCAAAGTCGTTCTCATGAGAAACACATCACGCATCACGCATCACGAGTCAAGCTTCAGGAAAACAGCTCTCTTGCGCCTCCGGGTTTCGCTTTTCCCGAATGAACGATGCCGGATTTCAGCGAAACGCCGAGCCGCCGAGCCGCTGAGCGCGCAGAGGAAAGCGCTGAGTTTTTCACCCCTCTTCTCTCCGCGAAAAAAACCTCTGCGTCCTTCGCGCCGCCGCGTTTCGCTTTTCCCGAATGCAAGATGCGGGATTTTATCGAAACGCCGAGCCGCTGAGATCGCAGAGGAAAGCGCTGAGTTTTTCAACCCTGTCCTCTCCGCGAAAAACCTCTGCGTTCTTCGCGCCTCGGCGTTTCGCTTTTCACGAATGAAAGATGCGGGTGGAATTCGGAATTAATTCCGCGCTCCAATTCACAGCCTCCGCCCGCAGACTGCGGTGGTCATCGCACCTGCAAAAAGACAAAGTCCCACCGCCGACCACGCGAATGCTGGAACGGTGCGCTTTAATTTGAGATCAATGGCCATCGGTCGGTTGCTGTCGATTTGCACGCTGCGGGTGAAATCCAACACCGTTCCGCGCTCGGGCAGTGTCACGTCGAGCGCAGCGGGCGCGGGTTCTGCGGCGAGTTGCTGGGAAACGATGCGGTTGGCGATTTCCTTGAGCGCGGTATTTTCATCGAGCGTATTGCCTTCGAGAAAACGATCATACTGCTTGGGATCGTAGTTGTAATCACCGCGCAGCACCGGGTTGAGTTGGGTGGCACGATCGAGCTGAGCGTTGTTCGTTTGGGGCGAACTGACTTGGTTGTCGAGCACCAGCTTTTGGCGGCGGGTGTTCAGTCCTAGCACCGCCTGCTGGGTTTTCAACGCACGGAGCTGGACGCGCGCGTCTTCGCCGGACGCCTCGTCGAGCAAGCCATGATTCGCCGCATTGCTCAGAGCGAGGCCGGCTTTTTCCTGATCACCAGCTTGCAGCCACGCATTCGCCTGATCGAGCAGTTGCACCGCATTTCGCGCATCATCTTCGCGCTTGCTCTGCGCAAATGATCGATACTCCTCCAGTCCGAAGCTCCCGAGCGACTGCTGGCGCTGAAGATCGAAGTCGCCGCTGTGCTTGGCGAGACTCCACCCCGCTGGCAGCAGCACCCGCCACTTGAGATTTTCCAACGGCACATCCAGCACCGGGCCTTCCAGACGATCCGCTGCGGCTGGCGTGGAATAGACAAAACGCAGCGTCGCGGGCTTCCCGACATCCGGCGATGGAGAAACGTGAAACAACCAGTCGCCCTGCTCGCGGACCAGCGAGGCCCCTTCGCCATTGACCACGACGTTGAAAAGCTCCGCGCCCGTTGGCAGTTTGAGACGCAGCCGATCTTTGGTCGCCAGTTCGAGCATCACGTTCA
Organism: Akkermansiaceae bacterium; assembly: GCA_041740475.1. Lineage (GTDB taxonomy): Bacteria > Verrucomicrobiota > Verrucomicrobiia > Verrucomicrobiales > Akkermansiaceae > Luteolibacter. The sequence goes on from JBGSLX010000402.1 coordinate 4,297, forward strand.
CCGCAGTCAGAGCCGAGCCATCGGCAGCGAGCAAGGTGATTAAAGAACCTTCGGAAACTCGCAGCCTGCGGAGATTGGCGAGTTCATGACGTTTCAATGTCACCGACAACGGTCCCTCGGGCTCAGTGACGCGAAATGCCATCGCCGGAGAAACGCCGTCTGCCGCGCGGCCAAGCGATGCCTGCACCGCCGACCAATCGCTGCGCTGCCAACCGCGTGGCAAAGTGCCAGCTTCCAACTCCAAGCGCCCGCCCGTGCGCAGCGCCGCGAAATAGGTCAACTGGCGAATTCCCTCCAATCCCACCGGAGTGATCGTCTCCGTCGCACCTCCCGCGCTCGACCGCTGGAATTCGAGATTCACCTCAGTTTCCCCGGCGATTCCGCGTTGGAAGCGGATTTCCCACAACCCATCTTCGCTGTCCACCGGCACGAGATCCGCTACCGCCGGACCCGTCGCTCGCACCGTCGCGGCCGCGCGCTCGTCGAGTCCCGGGATGCGCACGCGCTGAGATTTCACCGCCGAGTTTTCGATTTTGTAGGCGAGATTCACCCGCGTAAGCACTTGGCCTTCGCGCAGAGTCACCTCGTGAAACACCTTCGCCGTCACCCACGGATCCAAGCGGCTGATCGCAAGTGAGAGCGCCCAATCCGCTTGCAGCAATCGATACGCGAGCGCACCGGGCCGGGCGGCGGCGCGGGCGGTTTCGTTTTTTCCATCTGATAGTTCGCGCGGATCGAGCTGTGAAACATTCTTGCGCTCCAGCGAGCGGACTTGAAGACCGCGCTCGGGCACCACCGTGAGCACGCCGGTTTCCCGAGACGCGCCGATGAGCGAAATCCGTGGCACCTCCCACTTCGTTTGTGCGCCGGTGGGCTTGCCGTTCAGCGTGAGGAAAAACTCGCGCCGCCCCATCGTTTTCCCGGCCAAATGCAAAATGACCGTGCGTTTCCCAGCGTCGGTGCTTTCCGTCCAATGACTGAGACTTTCGCCCGCCGCACTCTCGATTTCGAGCCCATCAGGAACTTCCAGCGCGAGTCGAAACACGCCGGAACGCGAAATCGTCACCGCGAGATCGACCGCCACCACCAAGCGATCTTCGCCTAAAGAAACCAACTGCCAGCACTCGGACCGCAGCTCGGGTGCCACCGCCGTCACCTTGAACGTCGCCTGAGCTGCCTCGGCCCCGTAACGAAACGCGTGCTGCAAAATCGCCAGCGGCTCGCCGTCCTGATTCTTCGGCAGCAAGCCAGCCGCAAAATCCTCGGGATTCACCCGCGACATGCCATTGGTCACCACCGCTTCCGGCTGCACTTCATCGCCAAACGCCAAACCGAAAAATCCAATCTCACCCGCCGCGCCATCAATCCGCAGCGGCTCCAGCGAAAGCTCGACCGGCAAGGCTCCCGCTCCGCGCTGCGACTCGACGATCACTGAAAACGCGTCAGTTTGCGCGGGCTCGATATTGACGCGTAATTCGCGTTTCTCGGGATCGAATCGCCACTGACCCACCGGGCCATTCGTCACGTCGCTGACGGTGAAACCATCCGGCACTTTCGCGGTGAAAAATCCCACTCGGCCCTGCGCCGGGCGGATGGTCACACGGTGCAGTCCATTCACCACACCCGGCCCGGGGACAAAAAGATTTTGGACATCGGCAAAGAAGCGAGTCTCCTCGGTGCCCGTGTCCCGTTGTTTTGGCCGCGCCTGAAAACGAACATTTTCCACCGGGCCAAGCACCATCGCTGCACCGCTTTCGTCGGCTGCTAGATCGCTGAGCGTGCTGATTCTTGCCGCGCCATCACAAGCAAACTCCCAGCCCGGCTGATTCCAGCGCAGCGAAACTTTGCGCAGCGCCGCCGCTCCGCCCGGCCAGTCCCAGCCGCCCGCTGGATCCGCGAGCGGCATTTCGAAGCTCGCCTTGCCAGTGAAACGGCCCGCCGCATCTGCGATCAGCCAATACTCTTCACGCTCGCCCGGACGCGCCTTGATCACACGCAGTCCTTGGCCTTCGAAGCCACTCAGCACCGCTGGCTCGCGCAGCAACAGGAAACGCCCGCCCGCCTCCGAGCGGATCGTCACATCCACCGTGCCACGCAACCTGCCATCACGGATCGACCAATCATGCACCATCGTTTCCGCAGTCTGGATCGATGTTTCTTCAGCCTTCGCCGCTTCCGGCGCGAGTCCGATCAGAGCGACGATTGCCGCCGCCGTCGTCGCCAATTTCTGCGCACGAAATCCACGCCACATCGCCGCAACGAGCGGCACCAACCACACCAAACCGAGCAGCGAGATCGCCGCAAAAAACCACGGTGCGCCGCCGCGAATCGAAAGAAATGCCGAGGCCAGAATCACCGCGCCGCCGCCTAGCCACCAACGCTCGCGCTTGAGCCATCCGCGCCCGGCCACCACCGCGCCGAGCGCAAAACCCAGCCACACCATCCATCCAGCGTACGCCATCCACAGCGGCAGATTGCCGAGTTTCAAGCTGACCTCACTGCCCGCAGCCACCACCGGCGCGGAATATTCCAGCACGGGCGACATGCCACGATCCGATGTGATCGAAATGATCATCAAGCGCCCACACAGAATCAGAAAAGCCAACCCGCAGGCCACGGTCGCAGCTCGCCGCCAAACACCCGGGTTTCCACTGCCGCACAAAACCGCCGCCAGCCCGGCGAATAACAACAGCAGCGCCGCACGGCTCCGCCCGGCCAACCACTCCCAGCCACTCGGCG
>JBGSLX010000403.1:0-3325 GCA_041740475.1 Akkermansiaceae bacterium
GTGTAGGGATCGTAGGAGTGGACTTCATCGATGACGACGACCTTGCCCGAGAGTGCGAAGAGCCGGAGCGCGGAGTGTTTTGCGCTGAGAATGGCCATGAGCGCTTGGTCGATGGTGCCGGTGCCGAAAGGCGCGAGCAGAGATTTTCTACCGCTGGTGAACCATCTGCAGGCTTCGCTGGCATCCGTTGGTTCGCCGGGAGTGCGAGCGGAGAAAAAGGCACGGGCGCGGTCCTCGCTGAGCCACGCATTGCCGTGGACGAGCGTTTGCACGGAGTTTTGATCGGCGATGACGTTTTCAAGAAATGTCGCGATGCGGTTGTGGATGCGATTGCTGGTGAGCTGGGTGGGAAGGGCGAAATAGAGGCCGCGCTCCTCGCCGTGGGTCCAGCGGGCGTAGGCAGCAGAGAGGGCAGCTTCGGTTTTCCCGGTGCCCATGGGTGCCTCGATGATGAAAAGCCCCGGCGCATCCATGAGCGGAAGAATCGTTTCCTGCAAAGGATTTGGCAGGAAATCCAGCGAGCCGAAGCACTCAGAGAACGACAAGCCGGGATGCATGCTTCGGCGATGCCAGCCGATGGTCTCGATGGCGCGAGTTGCGGCGGATTTTGCGTTTTCAAAAGTCCAGACGTCACGCAATTCATCTGTGACAGAGAGCGGAAACCAATCGGTGTTCGAGGCGATCCAGTCGCAGAAAACGACCAGGCCGGTGAGCCAATGGAGGAGTGCGCCCTTGGGGAGATCTGCGGTGGGCAGCGGGCCGGCGAGGTGCAGAATCTCTTCAAGAAGCTGGTGGCGCAGCTCGTTGGGCCAAGTGAGCTTTGCTTCAAAAAGACCGCCGGGTTTTCCGAGATTATTGCGCACACGGTTGGTCGGATAGCGTCCGTGGTGGCCGCCGATAGCGAGGTAGAGAGAAAATGGATGATCGAGCGAGGCTAGAAACTCCTGCCCGACGAGTGCATGATCGCCGCAGCATTCCTGAAAGCCGGACATGGTGGCGAAGCGACTCGCTCGGGCTTTCCTGAGAAAGCCGGGAGTGATTTTCCCGATATCGTGCAGGCCGATGAGTGCGGTGCTGCCCTTGATCGCTAGCGGGTGGCACGCGGGTGATAGTTTTTCGATGATCTGTGAGGCGACTGCGGATGCGATGACGGAGTGATCCCTGACTGTGAGAGCGGGTTTGCCTGTGGCGGGATCGGTTTTGGCCCAGCAGTCTTGGAGATGGATGTGGGGAGGCGTCTGCATGTGTCGATTTGAGATGAAGAGATCGTTAAGGAACGCCAATAAAACGCAATTCGGCAGTCATTCGAATGCGGGCGGGCGATGGATCCGAGGCAGAATTTTCCTGATTTTTTCTGAAAGAAATCCAAATCACCAATCTTGACGGAGTGGGTGGCGCTGAACTACCACGCTGCTTGTGCTGCGATACGTCACACTCCTCACCTGCCTCGTTCTCGCGCAATCCTCATTGAGTCAGATCTGGGAGCGAGAGGAAATTGCGTTTGATTCGATTCAGAGCCGCGCCCGCGACCTTGCGAATCGCCCTTATGAGCCGCCCAGCAGCGATTTGCTTCCATCTTGGATGACGGAGCTGAGCTACGACCAGTATCGGGATATCCGTTTCAATCCGAACCAAGCACTGTGGGCGACCGATGATTTGCCGTTTCGCGCGATGTTTTTCCATCCTGGCTACCTCTACAAGGAGCCAGTGATGCTCAACGAGTTCACCTCCAGCCATCAGCAACGCATCCGCCTAGCCGATGCCTATTTCAACTACGGTCCGCTGGTGCCAAACCACGGCGAAATGCCACCAGACGGCGGGTTTGCGGGTTTTCGTCTGCATTATCAGCTCAATCGGCCCAATGTTTTTGACGAGTTGATCGTCTTTCAGGGCGCGAGCTACTGGCGGGCGCTAGGTAGAAACCAGCGCTTCGGCATTTCCGCGCGCGGCATCGCGGTGAACACCGGCTTCAACGATGTTTCCGAGGAATTTCCGGCGTTCCGAGAATTCTGGCTGCGGAAACCCGAGGCCGGCGAGACGCAAGCCCGCTTGTATGCACTGCTGGATAGTCCGTCCTACGCGGGAGCCTACGCCTTTCGCGTAAATCCCGGTAACGAGACGATTGTCGAAGTCCACGCCGTGTTGTTCGCCCGCACTGAGGTGAAACGCTTGGGCATCGCGCCGATGTCTAGCATGTTTTGGTTCGGAGAAAATTCACGTCGCCGCTTCGATGACTTCCGTCCTGAAGTTCACGACTCCGATGGCCTGGCGATCCGCATGGGCAGCGGCGAACGCATCTGGCGGCCGATCTGCAATGACACGGGGAATCTCGAGTTCAGCTTCTTCGATATGAGCAAGTGCGATGGCTTCGGACTGCTTCAGCGGGATCGCCGTTTCAGCGCCTATGAAGATGGGGAGGCCGCCTATCATCTGCGGCCCTCACTGTGGATCGAGCCGAGTTCCGATTGGGGACCGGGCCGTGTGATGTTGATGGAAATTCCGGCTACCAACGAGTTGAACGACAATACCGTGGCGCTGTGGGAACCTGCAAATCCACCAAAGCCCGGCGACCGCATCGATTTCAAATATCGCCAACATTGGACGATGGACCCAGACCCATCCCAAGCGATTGGTTACGTGGTGGCCACCCGCACTGGCTTGCACGATTGGGAGCCAGATCGCAGAAGCATGTTTGTTGAGTTCGTCGGCACGACCCTGAGCCAAGCCAGCGACATTCCACTCACCGCCCACGTCGAAGTCGTAGGCGATGCAGCGGCCCGAGTGAAGATTCACAACGTCATCGTCCAAAAGATGCCCGAGGAACGCTGGCGTGCCTCGTTTCAGATCATGGCAGCAGAAGGCGCAAAACTCGGCGAAATCGGCCCGGTCGAGCTGCGCTGCTGCCTCAAGCGTGGCGAAAATTATCTCACCGAAACATGGGTCCATCGCGTCACGCCCTAAACTCGCTCGCCCCGCTTAGTGAAAGCGAACTCAGCGAGTGGGAGGAAGCTTATGCGGCGGTGGAAGCCTATCTCCAAGCACTCCGCATTCGAAATCGTCTGCTCGTCGCTGAACTCGTGCGCGGCATTCTGTGGCGCGCATCGTCCAGACGCAGCACTGAGCCGGAAAAGCCTGCGCGGGTGCTGGCGATGGAGGAAACGCTGATGGAAGTGGCCGAGTGGACTCAAGATGTGCTGGACGTGCCGCTGGAAAACCGCCGTCTTGCTGCACGTGGCCGCCTCGCGCTGCTGCTCGCGGGCATGCCCGACAAATGGCAGGGCGTTTTCCTGACCCCTGCGCCGTGGCCACCCGCCTTCGTCGAGGC
>JBGSLX010000404.1:0-27791 GCA_041740475.1 Akkermansiaceae bacterium
CTCATTCCTCCACGACGAAGACGAAGAGCCGTGATCCGGCGGTCATGAAGCACAGCAAGCGAGACGGAGCGAGAGTCAGGTGATTTCATCAAACATCATAATGCAGATTGTATGCCACAATGTTTATTGCCGGGTTAATAACGGAACGGATGGCAATAGTGTACGGACATACAGCGACGGCACGGTCAACACCGGGCAACATATTGTATTTCGTAATTTCCGACTGACGGATCCACGCCCAGTCCGGCCACTTTTCGGATTTTCAATTGGAAGCGCGCAACCCGGCTTTTTGGGAATGCAAGGCCTCCGGTTTGAGAACGTGGAATCCCGTCATCCCCAAACATGGGGCTGGCCGGATACCCTCCAAGCCTCTGAAGGAGCTATCAAATATTGGTATATGGATCGGGTTTCGATTAACGGGCAAACGCTGGATTCAGCTCTGCTTGCCGACAGGTCTGTCATCAAAACCTCGAACGTGTCCGAGATGGTCTTCGGTGACTCCAGCGTCTCACCGTCCACTTTTAACTTGGTGGCAAATACGACCGGGGGGGCGGTCACGTTCGACCCACCCGGTGGGGTTTACCCTTTGGGAACGGTGGTCACCGTGACTGCCGTCCCTTATGCGGGGCATATCTTCAGCGGCTGGGGAGGCGATCTCTCGGGTTCAACGAATCCCACGACCATCACCATGACCGCGAATAAGAGCATCACGGCAAACATCAACACCCCGGCGTTGCCAAGAACTGGCTGGGTGGCGACTGCCTCTGCGAGCGGTGGGGGGAATCCGGCCGACAATGCCATCGACGGAGTTATCAGCACTCGATGGGCCACCGGGGCCAGTCAGGCCAACGGTCAATGGTTTCGGGTGGATATGGGGTCGGCCCAGTCCTTCAGCCGGATCGTCCTTGATTGCAGCAGTGCATCGGGAGACTACCCTCGCGGTTATCAGGTTCATGTTTCGAATGATGGCTTGAACTGGGGCAGCCCGGTCGCCACCGGGACCGGATCCAGCGGTGTGACCACGATCACCTTTGCCGCCCAGACAGCACGGTATATCCGGGTGACTCAGACCGGCAGCGCGTCAGGGATTTGGTGGAGTATCAACGAGTTCAATGTGTATGAGGCTGCGTATCAACTGACTGAGACCTCAAACAACGGCTCTGTGACGTTCGATCCGCCGGGCGGCACGTATCTTGCGGGCACCGTGGTCACCGTGACGGCCGTTCCGGACCCGGGTTATGTGTTCACCGAATGGGGTGGCGACGTCACCGGTTCGACAAACCCCACGACCCTAACCATGACCTCGAACAAGAGCGTCACGGCTAATTTTTCCGCCCAAAGTGCCACTTATACCCTGACCGCGACCTCACCCAACGGCTCTGTGACGTTCGATCCTCCGGGGCCTACCTATCCGATTAATACCGTGGTCACCGTGACGGCCGTCCCGGACTCTGGCAATGTGTTCACCGGCTGGAGTGGCGATCTCTCTGGCACGACGAATCCCACGACCCTTACCATGAATACAAACAAGAGCATCACGGCCAACATGGGTAACCCGGTATTGTCCAGAGCTGGCTGGGTGGTGAGCGCTTCATCGGGCACCGGGAGTACGGCCAATGCCATTGATGGAAATATAGGCACCCGCTGGACCACCTATTCCAATCAGACCAACGGCCAATGGTTTCGGGTGGATATGGGATCGGCCCAGACCTTCAACCGGATCGTGCTCGATGCTGGCAGTTCAGCGGGCGATTACCCGCGCGGCTATCAGGTCCATGTCTCGAATGACGGGTTGAACTGGGGCAGTCCCGTCGCCACCGGAGCCGGAACTATTGGCGTGACCACGATCACCTTTGAAACGCAAACGGCACGCTATATTCGGGTAACCCAGACCGGCAGCGTGACCGCGACGATTTGGTGGAGCATTCACGAGTTCAATGTGTATGGGCCTGCCTATACGCTGACTGAGACGTCAACCCACGGATCGGTTACATTCAATCCTCCAGGGCCCACCTATCTTGCTGGCACGGTGGTCACCGTCACGGCCGTTCCAGACTCGAATTATGCGTTCAACGGCTGGGGGGGCGATCTCTCCGGCACGACGAATCCCACGACCATCACGATGATCGCCAACGCGAGCGTGACGGCCAATTTCACGCCTGCTAGCTACACGCTAACCACGACTGCGACCAACGGCTCTATTTCATCGGATCCCCCCGGCGACGTCCACCCTCCGGGAACTAACGTCACCCTGACGCCGACTCCCGCACCGGGGTACCAATTCACTTCATGGAGCGGTGATCTTTCAGGGGATGAAAATCCGGAGACTCTCGTAATGAGCGGCAACAAAAGTGTGATAGCGAACTTTTGGCAGCCCACTCAGGGAACGATTGATACCACTGGCGGCACCACTGTGCTGAATTACGACGCTCCTAGTAATACCTACATTGGAAATGGTACCCTGCAAATTTCCAATAATGGCTCCGGGTCCGTCTCTCTCGGAATAGATAGCGGCACCATTCCGACGGTGATTGCGATGACCGGAGGTCTTATTACCATCGATCCCGGGGTGACATTTGTGAATGGTGGCTGGTCCAAGGGAATCTGGACCAACAACAAGTCCGACTTGCAGGTGAACGGCACCCTCGACGTGTCGGATGGCAATCCTGTCATCGTCAATTCCCTCAACGGTGCGGGCGCGATTATCTTGGCCGACGTAGCGAGTTCAAGAGCCACCGAACTGCACGTGGGCGTGCTCGGTGGCAGCGGCACGTTTTCGGGCACCATCCAAGAGCCACATCCGGCAGGTTCGTTTGTGCGGATCGTGAAACAGGGGGCCGGCATCCAGACCTTCAATAATCTGGCCAACCAGAAAGCCGGGGAAATCGTCCTCAACGATGGAGTGGTGAATCTATCAACCGCCACCGATGTTATTTTCGGCGCGAATATTTCCGGTGTGGGTGGTCTCACCAAAACGGGTGCGGGTGTGCTGACCCTTACCGGCAGTTTGACCCAAACCGGTGCTATCGCCGTCAGCGAGGGAACGCTCAGCATCGGCACCAATCTAACATCCACCGCCAATGTGGTCATCGCCACCGGCGCTGTGCTCAATCTGAACTTCGCCGGACCGCTAACCGTGAATCGCCTTGGAGTCGGGGCTATCGGTTCGCTGCCTCCCGGGATCTACGGTGTCAGCCACAGCACCTACGGCTCATCTTTCAGTGGAACTGGCAGCCTGCGGATCGCAGGCACGGAATACGAGATATGGGCTGGCACGAACAGCATCTCCCTAGCGGCTTCCGATGCTGACACAGATGGCGATGGTATTGAGAACATGCTCGAATACGTCCTTGGAGGGGATCCGAAAATTTCCAGCACCGAGTTTCTACCTAAGGAAAGCATAGAAGGCGCTGAACTCGTGCTGAGCTACAAGCGCAACGATGCCTCCGAAATGGACACCATTCAAATCGGACAGTGGAGCACCGACTTACAAAACTGGTCTGATGTGGATGTGATCGTTGAGTTAGTTCAAGAGAACGGAACCGCCCCAGACGACATAAAGATACGAATCCCTTTATCCAAAACCATGGACGGCAAGCTCTACGGTCGGCTTCATGTCAGTAAACCGTAACTCGCTCTTTGATTGATTGCTCACAATCCACGGACCCATTTTTTGCCGGTTTGTCATCGGTGATTTGCGTGAAAAAACTCAGCGGCGCTTTCAAAAACTCCATCCCACACCTACACGTCCAGCTCGCGCATCATGCGGCGGACGTTTTGCGCTTTGCCGAAAATGACGAGAATATCGTCCACTTCGAAGCTGCGGTCGGGTTGCGGGACGCCCAGCACCTTTTGGATCGCGTGGTGGCTGGACACGGACGACGACGAGCTGCGGCTTTTGCCAATGGTGATCAGGTTGAGCTCGTATTGGTCGCGGAAGCCAACCTGTTGCAGAGTTTTGCCGACCACGCTGGAGGGTGCGATGATTTGGGCGATTTCATAACCTCCGCCCAGTTCCAGGCTGTTGATCAAGTCTGGCGTCTTGAGCGAGCGTGCGAGCCACGCGGCGGCCATGGCTTCGGGGATGACCAGTTCGTCGATTTTTAACAGCTTGAGCAGACGTCCGTGCAGCGGGTTGATGATGCGGCTGATGATGCGTTTCGCGCCGAGATGCTGGACATTGGAGGCAATCGACAGCGCCGCCTCGAAATCCTCGCCAATCGCCAGAATCACCGCATCGCAGGCATCGATGGGGATTTCGTGAAACGCGTTCAGATCCGTGCAGTCGGCTTGGATCAGGAATTCGATTTCATCCTTCAGTTGATTGATGTGGCTCGGATTGTTGTCCACCGCGACGATTTCATGTCCTTCGCGGCTGAGTTGCCGGGTGATGTGGGTGCCGAAGGTGCCGAGGCCGATGATGCAAAATCTCATGATGAGGGTGGATTCTAGTTGAGGAGAATGTCTTCGCTGGGTTTTCCAGAAATGGGGCGGGTGTCAGGACGAATCAAGGTCGCCATCACGGTGAGCAGGCCGATTCGACCGACGAACATGTTCACGATCAGAAGCGTCTTTCCGCCCTCCGAAAGCAAGGGCGTGAGGTCAATCGAGAGCCCGACAGTGGCGAAGGCGCTGATCAGCTCGAAGAGCAGACGCGCGTCTGAAATGCCGTTTCCCGCTTCGAGGAATTGGAAAATCATGAAATTCGTGGTGAGCCAGATGCCTGCTAGAAAAATGAGGCCGAGTGCCTGACTCCCAGTTTGGGCCGGGATGGTGCGGTTGAAGGCGACCATGCCGCGGTGGTCCGAGCGCAATTGGCTCCAGAGATGCCCGAGTCCCACCGCGACCACCGTCGTGCGAATGCCGCCCGCCGTGCCGCCGGGAGAGCCACCGATGAACATCAGAATCATCAGGATATTCACCGTCAACGGCCCGATCGCGCTCATTGAAACAGTGTTGAATCCCGCTGTTCTCGCGGTGACCGAGTGAAACAACGCGGTAAGCACCTTGCCGCCATTTTCTGGACCTTTCCAACAGACATACTCCGTCGCCAAAATGATCAACGCGCCGCCGATGATCAGAGCACCCGTGGTGAGCAGCACGATGCGAGTATGGATGCGCAGTCGGTGGTGAGTTAGCTCTTTTTTGCGTAGCTTCCGGTAGCGCGCGAGAAGCCACTGGCACAGATCCTCGACCACCAGCGAGCCGAGACCGCCGATCACGATCAGCAACATGATGCAGCTTTGCCAAACCCAGTTTGCCCGCAGCAAGCCGCTCGCCAAGCCATCCGGGAAGGTCGTAAATCCCGCATTACAGAATGCGGATACCGAATGGAAAACGGCGTGAAAGGCGCGCTGCGGCAAGGCCAAACCCGCATCCATGCCGACAAATAGCACCACCGCACCGATGCCTTCACAGACAAAGGTGAAAATGACGATGAACGTCAGCGTCGTGCCGATGCGCGAGAGGCGATTTTCCGAAATCATCCTGCCGAGCAGCAAGCGGTCGTGGAGCGAAAGCCCCTCGAACAAGACGACCGCCGCGAAAAACGTCAGGGTCATGATTCCTAGACCGCCGACTTGGATAAGCAGCAAAATCACGACTTGCCCAGTTTGGGTGAAATAGGTGGCGGTGTTGTGCACTGCCAATCCCGTGACGCAGACGGCGCTGGTGCTAGTGAATGCAGCGTCCAGCCATGAGCATGTTTCGCCGGGCAGCACGCAGAGCGGCATTTTCAGCAACAAGGTGCCCACAAGAATGATACTGAAGAACGAACCGATCAGTAACATGCCAGGGTTCACCGCGCGTGCGGTGAAGCGGGTTTGGTGATGGATCATCGATGCCAGGCCAGACGCGAAAATCCCAAGCAGGATAAAAGCATGCCAACCAAACGAGCGGGCATTTACGCCATTAAACTCTTGGACTAGCAAAAACAAGCAAACGCCAAACACCGCAATCGCCACGACCTCGTGGATGATCAAACGACGGCGCGCGCTGCCCCGCAGGTTTGCCGCCCATAGCAGCCAAGTCCGCTCCGCCGCAAAAATCGTTCCGGCGGTCAGGGTCAACCAGTGAATCCAGCCGTTCACCTCGCCCATCCAGCCGACCAGTGACAAAAAGCAAGCGCCCGACCAAAATGCCAACAACGGGTGCAGGACCTGCCGACAGTATTTCACCATGGCAGGGTCGGACTCCGGCTCATTCGCTGCGGCCATGTGGGCGAATCCTACCGATCCAGTCGAGTCACCCGCAAGCGTTCGTTTTTTGACCCAAAGCGCATCAAGGCCCTGTGATAGCGCTGCCGCTCACTTAAAATTTCACTCCCAGAGACAGCAGCAGCGCTTGGCTTTCGAAGTCATATTTGCCGTCGCCGTTTTGCCCGGCGAAATTTCCGGGCTTCGAGGTGGTGACGCTGCCGCTGACGGTGCGAGCGGGCGCGAAGCCGTATTGATACGCGAGATCAAGGCGGTAGCGCGACCAATCGCGACCGATTCCCACGCTGAAAAAGTGCCGGTCCAGATCGGCGGCGAGTGGCGAGTAGAATCCGGATGGCACGGAATTTTCGTTGAAAAGGTAGCCCGCGCTCGCCCGCCAGCCGTGATCGAAATGATGCGTGGCTCCAAATTTCAGAATCCAACTGTCCTTCCATTCCAAGGTCACCGGGATGTCCTGTTGCACGCCGCTACGTGGCTTGATGTCCTGTAAAATGATGGTGCTGTCGATACTGCTCCACTCGGTAAAATCCGCGTTGAACTCGATGTTCCAGCGCTCGGTGGGGCGGTAAGAAATTCCCATCACCCAAGTCGCCGGGAATTCCAATTCCATCTCTGCACCTGTCCCGGCGCGTTGAAACGGCGGCTGCACGATGTCGGTCAGGCCCTGAAAGTTGAGCTTGCTGCTGCTGCGGTATGTCGCTCCGAACGACCACTGATCGTTGATCTGCCAGAGCCATCCCAGATTGTAGCCAGTCGCCCGCGCGTCGCCTTCAAAGCGGAATTCATCGCCGGTGTTGGTCCGGCGGCTGAGACCTTGTCCCTGAGATAGCTCGGCCTCGTCGATCATCACACCCGCAGCGATTGAGAGGCCGGGACGGAGTTCCAGCGAGGCCACCGGATTTGCCCGCAGATATGTCAACTCACCATCCAGAGCGACCGCGCGAAAACCGGTATCTTGCGGCCACTCGACACTCGCGCCATGCGGGGCATAAACGCCGAGTCCTAGCGTGAGCGGAGTTTCCGGCAGCGCACAGCTCACGTAGAGCTGAGGAGCCAGCGCGTCTTGCTCTTGGATTTCGTGCGTTTTGTTAGTGACAAATCGTGTCGTCACCGTGCCAGCGGGTGGGGTGAAAGTGGGTTCGAAATGCAGGGCATAAACGCCGAGCTGTACCTGAATGCCATCGAGCTGACTGATCCCAGCAGGATTGTAATGAATGGCGGATGGATTGTCTGCCGTGGCGGCAAATGCCTCGCCTCTCGCAGCGGCATAGGCGTCCTGGCTGACCAGTTTGAAGCCATTGGCTCCCGCATGCTGGGCCGCAACCAACAGCGCGAAATGCACAGCAATCCAGCGCATTCTGGATCGGATGCCCAGTGCGCTGAAGCGATGGTCACACGAAATTGGCAATCCCGCTGTTGTCAAAATTCAGTCATGGCAGTTAATTGCGCCGTTCCCGTGGGTCAAGGGGGAACTCGATCATTCCAGATACCTTCACAATGCATAATCTACCAACTTACTGCCGATGGATGATCGCGCTGTGGCTGCTTCACAGCTCGGTGATCGCTGCCGATTTTAACTCGATTTACATCTTTGGCGATGGTGTCAGCAACACGAACCACGCGCCCACTGGTGTTGCGCTGAACTATCACGAGAACCGATTTTGCAACGGTCGGGTGTATGTGGAAGTTTTATCTAACTGGCAGGGCTTGGACTTTGGCAACAGCAAGAACTTTTCAAATTTCGGCAACGACAGCAGTGTGATGCTAACGAGCGTCAATCAACTGGTGCTACCGACTGACGCCGCAGATTCCTTGTTCATCATCTGGAGCAACAACGCGGATTACGTCAATTTCACAGGGGAAATCGAGCCACCATGGACCAATCCAGCGCCGTGGAATGCCATGGCCAACGCCTCGATTGCGAACCACATCGCGGCAGTCACTACGCTCTATCAGAAAGGTGCGCGAAAAATCGTGATGCCCAACGCCGTGGATGTCACCCGCGTGCCTCTGTACAATGCGTTCGACTCCGCAAGCCGTTCGTTTGCGCGGCAGCGCATCATCACATACAACCAGCAATTCAAGACCGCGATGGCAGATGTGATGTTCGATAATCCGGGTCTTGAAATTTTGGTGCCAGACACATTCTCATTTTTCGATCAAGTGCTGACCCATCCAGGAACATACGGGATGGTCAATTTCAGCGATTTTAACGCTGGCGGAATTGATAGTGGTGACCCCGCAGTCAACGGTGCGGGTGCCAATTATGTCTTCTGGGACGATTACCATCCGACGGCCAAGTTCCAGATGCATCTGGCCGCTTTTTTTCAACAAATCATCTCACCCGTTAAAGTCTCGCCGCTCACCTTTTCAGCGGGCAGCGGCCAGCTCGCCGTTTCTAACATTCCGCTCGGGCGTGCGGGCGTGATCGAAGGCAGCGCCACGCTGGCAGCCGGTTCTTGGCAACAAGATGCGGCGATTTTGCTGCCGTTTTCGAATGGCGGCAGCACTGCCCAATCGTTTAATGTCCCCGCTTCTGGGCCTCGGCGATTTTACCGCGCGTCCTTTCCCGTGGTCTGGGTCTGGCCTTGATGGCGGTTTCGAGAAACGATTCATTTCACCATGAACCTGAAAACCCATCGTTTGAAAAACTCAGTCATCGCCGCGATTGCAGCGGCCTTGATGACCTGCGTCACCAGCGCCGAAGTCAGACGCCCCAATATCCTGTGGATCATCGCCGAAGACTTATCTCCGTTCATGGGATGTTATGGCGACGAGGTGAATCAAGGCCACACACCTGCCATCGACAAACTCGCGGCTGACGGCGTTTTGTTCAAACGCGCCTTTGCCAATGCGCCCGTTTGCTCCGCCAGCCGCTCGTCATTCATCACCGGCGCGATGCAGACGACCACCGGCACGCATCAGCATCGTTCGAGCCGTTTCACCGAGGGAGACGTGGTTCCTGAAAAGCTGCGCATTCATCTGCCTGCGGGCATGAAGACCCTGCCAGAGCTGATGAAAGCGCAGGGATACTTCACGTTTAACAGCGGCAAAGACGACTACAATTTCCACTACGACCGCCGCCAGCTCTACGATGTGGGGACCATGCCGACATACGTGGCTGGCATGAACGGCTGGCAAGGCAACCGCGCTCAGCACACAAAATCCTACACCCAAGATGTCTGGAAATCTCGCCCCGATCCGGGCCAGCCGTGGTTCGGCCAAATCCAAATCGATGGCGGCAAAGGCGACAAACGGAACCTCACCGCAGACCAGCGAGTGGACCGCGCATCGGTCACACTGCCACCGTATTATCCCGAAGCCCCCGCAGCGCGTGAAGCATGGGCGCTCCATTACGACGAAGCACGCGGCTCAGACATCCAAGTTTCCAAAATCATCGAGCAACTCCGTGCTGATGGTGAGCTGGAGAACACGATCGTTATGTTCTTTTCCGATCACGGCTCGCCTTCCTCGCTGCGCCACAAGCAGTTCTGTTACGATGGCGGCCTGCATGTGCCACTGATCATCGCCGGCAATCATCCAGCGATTTCAAAAGGGAAAGCGGTTCACGACATGGTTTCACTGGTGGATGTCACCGCCACCACGCTCGCTCTCGCAGGCGGAACCATCCCGGATTTTTACGAAGGTCGGAATCTTTTCGCGCCAGACCAGGTCCCCGCCACTGCCATCGTCAGCGCACGCGACCGCTGCGACTTCTCCATCGACATGATCCGCACCGTTCGCACGGATTCCATGCGCTACATCCGCAACTACCACACGGATCGTCCGCTGATGCAGGCACAGTATCGTGACAAGGATCCCTACACCCAAGAAATGTGGCAGCTTCATCGCGAGGGAAAATTGAACGACTACCAAGAAGCGCATTGGTTCGGAGTGCGCCCGCTGGAAGAACTCTACGACCTGAAAACGGATCCACACCAAGTCACCAACCTTGCCACCAATCCCAAGCACCGCGCCGAGTTGCTGCGGCACCGCAAGCTGCTCGATGAGTGGTCGATCCGCACCGATGACCAAGGCATGTATGCCGAGGACACCGAGCAACTCCGCGCGACCTTCGACCTCTGGAAAGACGAGCCGATCTTCAAAAACGCGCAGGTGAATCCTGAATACGACGTGTTTCGCTAAGCTGGCAGACCTTGCAGCGTCCCAAATGCCGTGCTAAGCCACCCGCCTATATGGGTTTGGCAGACAGGGATTATCAAAGAAATATGCCGCAGTCCGGCGGCTTCCTCGCGCAGCTCACTCCCGTCGTGCGCTGGCTGCTGATCTCGAACGTCGCGATTTTTTTCATCGATCTGTTTTTGGGGAATCCGCTGCTTCAGTTTGGCGCATTCACCATCCAGACCGCGATTTTTGAATACCGCATCTGGGAATTTTTCACCTTCCAGTTTCTACACGGCAGCCTCGGCCACATCCTGTTCAACTCGATCACTCTCTATTTTTTCGGACCGTGGATGGAGCGCTGGTGGGGTTCGAAAAAATTCCTGATCTTCTACCTCTTGTGCGGCTGCGCAGGTGCCGCGTTTTACACCATTCTGATGACGCTTGGGCTGCTGCCAGGCACTCTCGATACTGGACTGATCGGTGCTTCGGCTGGCATTTATGGCATTTTCATCGGCGTGGCCGTCATCGCGCCGAACTTGCGTGTGGCTCTGTTATTTCCACCCATCGAGCTCTCAATGCGCCAGCTCGCCATCGCGCTGATGGCCATTTCCAGCGGGGCCATCATTCTGAAGTGGGGCGGCAACGAAGGCGGCGAAGCCGGTCACTTGGGCGGTGCCATGCTCGGCTTCTTGCTCGTCCGCTACCCGCAGCTTCTGCGACTAGGCACGCCGCGCCAGCCGACGCCGAGACGTCCCTACGAACCGAAAATCCGCCCGCGCTCGAACGCAATGCGCCAGCAAGACAACGCGGTGGACCTCATCCTCGATAAAATTTCTCGCGAGGGCTTCCAGAGCCTCACTGCCGAAGAGCGCGAAATTCTCAACCAAGCCTCCAAAAACCAAAATCGCGACTCATGACCGACTCCGAAATGATCGACTCCCCAGATGCCGCATCACAGCTCGCCCGCCTGCGCGCCATCATGCACCGCCTGCGCGCACCCGGCGGCTGCCCGTGGGACGCGGAGCAAACGCACGAATCGCTAGTGTCCAATCTGATCGAGGAAGCCTACGAAACGGTGGACGCCATCCAGCGCAGTGATCACGAGCATCTCAAGGAAGAACTCGGCGATCTCCTGCTGCAGGTCATTTTCCACAGCGAACTCGCCGAAGAAGCTGGCCGTTTCGACCTCGACGATGTCGCACGCGGCATCTGTGACAAGCTGGTGAGGCGCCATCCACACGTCTTCGCCATCAGCGAGGCAGACACTGCCGAGGCCGTTCTCCGCCAGTGGGACGAGATCAAGCGCGGTGAAAAAGGCGACCAACAAGAACCTTATTTGCACGGCATCGGCAAAGGCCTGCCCGCGCTGCTGCGTGCCGCCAAGCTGCAAAAAAAAGCCTCAAAAGTCGGCTTCGATTGGCCGAATGAGGCTGGCGTGCTGGCGAAACTCCGCGAAGAACTCGAAGAACTGGAGGACGCCATCGAGTCGGGCGATGCCGATGCGGCTGCTGAAGAACTCGGCGATCTGATGTTCTCCGCCGTCAATCTCGCCCGCTTCCGCAAACTCGACCCCGAAGTCCTGATGGCCGCCGCTAATGCGAAATTCGAGCAACGATTCGCCGCGATGGAACTGTCACTTCAAGCTCAAGGCATCGATCTCACCTCCGCTTCTCAAGCAGCTATGGAAGAAGCATGGCAGCGTGCGAAAGTGGCAGAATGCGAGTGAATCAAAAAATCCTCAGTTCGCTGGAAGCTTACTTTCCTCCAAAAGTTTCGGTGGAAACGCAGTGATCGGGCGGAGACGCAAATTCCGATAATAAACCTCGGCGCCTTCAGATTGGATTTGGATTTTTCCGCTGGTGAGCGGTGAGTCGTCGTTGATGCGGGCCTTGTCGAGAGACAGGACGACGTGGCCGTTGACCAAGTGGATGGCTTGTGAGCCGAGCACGTAAAATTCGGCAGTGGTCCACTCGCCGTGTGGATTCTCGTGGTTGACTGAGCGTTCCGCGCCTTTTGCCGTCTCGAAGGGCTGCGTCGGATCCCACCTCACATCGGGCACTCCCGGCACTTTCACCGTGTTCGGGGATGTAGGCACATCCGCCTTGGTGCCCGCAAGCAGGTAGAGATCGCCCAGATTTTCCTCCTGCACTTGGTATTCCAGCGAGCGCATCCAGACGTTCCAGAAGGCACCGTGTTTGCCAGTGCAGTGATAGAGCAGGCCGCTATCGCGCTGTTTTTGGAGCCGGGGTTCCCATTTTTTGTCTCCAAACTTCACTTCGCAGGTGAGGTGGTAATCCCCATATTCCTTGAGTGTGGTGAGCCCCCCATAAATCTCGCCGGTGATCTTGAGCACTGGCTTGCCGTCCTCTTCGCTCATGGAAAACACTTTCTTGGGATCATTCCCCAGGCCGAGCGGCGTGCCCTTGTTGTAGTCATCGAGTTGCGGAGTTCCTTCGGGCAGGTCTTTTACGCTGGTGTGGGGCACTCCCATCCACAGCTCCCATTGCGAAAGTTTGGGGTCCAGTAGGTCGATCCATTTTTCTTCCTCAGCAAAAGTCGGGTGAGCAAAGAGCATCGAGCCAATGCTGGCAGCGAGATAAAATGTGGGTTTCATGTCTCAGAAGTCAGAGAAATCATTCGTTGTGCGACCAGCATAAAACATCCATTTTTCCCCAAGATCATCTGAAATGCCAGACCGCTTGTGGCAATTTGATGACCGTCTGCTAAAGTAGCCAAATGAAATGGCTCCTTCCCTTTATATTCACCACCGGCGTACTCGCGGCTGATCAAGTCCGTGACTTCTGGTTCAACGGCGCGGAAATCAGCTCCTTCACACTCGATCAGTCCCGTTATGGGAAAAACCACCCCGGCCACGCCGAGCTCATTTTTGTCACCGAGCCATTTTTCACGGACAAGCAGGTGAAAAACGAACGTGGCAAGCCGGGATCCACCACGGTGCTCAAGCTCAACGCCCTCACCACGTTCAACACCGGCATCTACTCCTACCGGACGATGACGAGCACGTTTCGGCCGACCGACCTCGAAAAATTTCCGCATGCGCTGAAATCGGTGACGACCATTCAGGATTGGTGTGGGCAGGCGTTCCAGCAGTTGAATTTTCGCGATCCATCATGGAATGCCCAACTGAGATCCTACTTCGAAGACGCGGGAGACGCGAATCTGAACCTCGGCACCGGCTTCATTGAGGACGAACTTTGGCTCACCCTTCGCCTCGATCCCATGAAACTGCCTGTCGGAAATGTGTCGATCCTCCCGGGTGCGATCTTTACCCGCTTTTCGCACAAGCCGTTGCAAATGACCAAGGCGAATGCCTCGTTGTCGCAAGCGGAAAAAAGCACGACCTACTCGATCCACTATCCCTCTCTGGAGCGCACTCTCACGATCCATTTCGATAGCGCATTCCCCCATATCATCAGGAAATGGACGGAAAAAACCTCGACGGGTCTGACCACCGCGACACTCGAAAAGCGACTGATGAACGTGAATTACTGGGACATGCACGATCCCAAGGACTCCACCAAACGAAGAGAACTCGGGCTGGATCCGTTGGCGGATTGAGCTCTAACTGAACGGCCCACGGAAAATGGAGCCAGCGTCCCGGTGGAAGTCTGGCTGGTCTGAGAGGGGCGAATTACCCCGAAATCAGACCGATGAAACGAAAGAGAAGACGCCTCACTACAGAGTTCAAAGTCCGCGTCGCCACCGAAGCGCTCATGAGCGAGAAGGGGTGTTTGGTTCATGGCGACCATCATTCGGAAGACGGCTTGGGAAACGGCGAGGTGTTCGTCTCAAGCTCGATGTGAATCACCTTTGTCTCTCCGCTTCTCTTTAATGTGATCTCGTAGAGAAAAGTGTCTCCAGCGCCTGCCTTACTTTCGTTGAAATAGGAGCCTGGCTCAATGACGATGTTGCATAGCCCGCCTCCTCCGTTCTTGGCGCGAATTCCGAAGCTCAAACGCTGAAGAGCTCCAGATATAGGATCGTTTTTCAGCGCTACGCGAAGCCGGAAATCCGCGTCTGGCGATGCAATTGAAACCTCCTCACGGCGTGTGCCGATGGAATCGGTGATGGTCGCGACGAGCTGCGCGTAAAGGGGAGAATCAAAATGCGCCTCAGCGCAAAAAGAACTGACGCCAAGCTCAGCCGCCAACTCATCGATTGTAATCGGCACTTGCCGGACAGGCGGACGCTGACAGCTACAAAAGAGAAATGCCACGCAACTTAGGCTCAACAATGAAAGTCGTTTACAAATCAAAATGGGGAATCCGGCTTATGCATAGTCGCCTAACGATCAATATCCGCCCACGGGAGAAAATGAAAAGATTTCGCATCGAACATGGAAAGTTATGGCCCGTTGGTGCGTGACGGCTTGTTCGTTTTTCTTCATTCCTTGGGTGTGTTTCCAGTGGTTGGAACAACGTGATCCGCTGGCGCTTCGGAAACTGACGCTGGCAATAAACGCGCTGGCAATGTTGATGTTGGCGAATGCCGTAGCGCTACAACTGCTATGGCTATGGAAACAGCAGACAGAACCGCCGCAAATACAGCGACAGCAAGCGCCCACTTATCCAAACGACGGGACACACGACTCTCATAAATTGTCTCTTGATGGCGACGACGGCCTTCCCTCCGCTCAAGTTCAGCGTCAATCGTACTGAGCAGTTGGCGATCTCCTCCCGCAAGAACCTTCGCTCTTGAATCCCCAAGCTCTTCCAGTGCGGCAATAGCCAGCCACCTATCCCTCTCAGGAATAGTCATGTTATTGGGAAACCCAATAAGCGCCAATCTCCTTACTTTTTCATCGTCCATAAATAACAAAAAAAACTAAACCACGACTTCCATGTGCCAGTGTCCGGAACCTGTTGAGCATGGACGTAGATTCGTTACGGAAATGGACTCCTCGCTCAAACCCACAACTCTCATCATGGCTTCAGGATGTACAGTGTCCAATATTGTTTGATCGTTAGGTAAAAACACCAGAAGTCGCCCTGAAGTGTCGAGAGTTGGTGTCCCGGTGGCAAGAAGCCGACCGTTCAGAAATAGACTAGCTTGCATAGGCTCCGTGGAGTTTAGAATTATTTCAAGTGCTTTGTTCACGCGGTTCATAATCTGTAGCACACTATATTAATTTCCACCGAGGGTTCACTTGAAACTACTTTGTATCCTCTTTCTTTTGACCTCTAATAATACTCCAGACAGCAAGCAATATAACTCCGAATATCATCATGGGAAAATATCCACCTCCATTCTTCCAGCCGAAGAAGACAGCACCTAAAACGAAATAGGCGACAAGAAGAGATCCACATACGACAACCGCGATTAAAGTTCTCATGTCAATATAAGGTATGGATTATTTCCATTTATCAGGAATTGATATTGTGTTGGCCATTGCCAAAAAGATTGGCCGAAAATCTTTGATCCTGTCCTCGATCTTAATTTTTGAATCAGGCAAGCCGTTAACGCTAAAGTTCACGGAGACAAAGTTGCTTTCATAAATGAAACAATAATTAAGATTATACATTTCAGCGACCATCCCGAGTCTTTCGGCTTTTGCCAAGTATTCGATCATGGCGCCCGATAGCCCTTCAACTTTGGTCCGCTTCGAATTAAAGATTTTGGCTCCTTCGGGAGCCATGGCTTTTAGGTTGTCATCTGAAAAGAACTCCTGCAGATCGTCGTCAGTCAATTTTGTATCTTTCGGCACCGGTAATGATTTGACGATAATCGTCGACATCTCCAGTCCGCCCCCTCCATCACTTACAAACTTTTGCACTACATTGGGCTTCTCGCCTTCTTTAGCAACCCAGCCCTCGGGATAAGAAATGGTCATATTTAGGCCCTTTGCCTTCTTGTGACTAAGTGTGCTAAAATTTGTTCGCTTCCCATCGACAAACGATTTTACGTCTGGAGCAGCATAGAGGAGCTGGTAACCGATCAGCAACGAGACAGCGAGAAAAGTGATTTTTTGTTTCATGGTGATTCTTTCATCTTTGGAGAACTAGTTGCTTACCTACAAAAGCGGAGGAAAAAGACAAGGCGCTTCATAGGTTGCGGAAGTGAAGAATATCGTGCGGCAAGTGGCGAGGTTCTTGGTGTGAAGCTTTGCCCATATATGGCTGAATAAGGAGAAGGGGTTTGAAACCCCTTTCTTTAATGAATTACGAGGAACTCCCTGCCAGAGCTAGGGGTTTCAAACCCCTTCTCCATAGCCACATACGCCTCGCATGGATGCCGCCTGTGTGTGTATAAAACCTGCAAGGTCAGACGGGTCATTGAGCCATTTTCAAAGCGGTCCGTGTAATTCGTTCGGCCACAGGGGTAGGCGCATCCTCTTGTGTTATTGCCTGCTTACGCCGTATCGCGGACTACGATGATGATGTCGTATCACAATGATGCGGTTGCAATCCATCCGTTCCTCAAAAAGAATATGGTAGGGAAACTTATTGAGGTTGCTCCTCCTCAAACCGCTGGGATCGTAGTGATGCCTTTCGGGATATGTCTCGATGCAATCGATTGCAAAATCTCCTCCCAAAACTGGTTCCGCAAATCCTCCGATATCGCCGAATACTTTGCCGCAATCTCTCTTGCATCTTCAGCGGCTCTTGGGTGGATGATCAACGGCTTCATTTCAGCGTCGTCCTGCCGCAAAGCTTCCGGAATTCTTCCTTTGAAACACCGACGACTTCACCAGAGTCCAATTCATCGGAGCGACGCATCACCTCCTCATCGTCAGCCCAATACTGAGTATTCTCCAGACTCCCTAGAAGCAAAACAGCCAATTCTGCGCGCTCGGGCTTGGAAAGGCTTACTGCGGAGTCTCGGATCTGCGCAAATATGCTCATGGGCGGAAACTACCTCATCGGTGACGGTCTTCCAGCGCGAAATTATGACACATCCGTGCAATTCGTTCGGCCACAGGGCAGGGAATCCTCTCAGGTTGGAGTGGTCTTCTCCGACGGTGGGAGCTTGGTGACGGTTTGCGAAGCCACCTATTCCCGGAGCTTGCTCGCCGCCAGAAGGTGCCACCCGGACTTTTCCGGATACTACCCAACCGCGACTTTCTATAATCCAGACTTTTCAGGATGCCGCTCATCCACAACTTTATGCAACCCGGTTTTCTTTGTATGTCTTCCAATCGCCACTTTGTGCTGTCCGGGCTTTTCTGGGTGCATGCCAGCCGCGACTTTGTGGCATCAGGTTTTTTTGGGAAATGAGATTGCCACAAGAGTAGGACTCGTTAGACCGGATTTGCAAAATCCATTCAACCATCACTCCCTCAAGCCCATGATCGACCTCGACCGACTCTTTGAAAACTGGTTCCAAGACCCGGAAATCATTCCTTCCCGTAAGCTCTCATTCGCGGAAGACCTGCGGGAGCGCTTGTCGGCGAACAATGATGGCGGCGTCTTCAACGTCATCCTGCCGCAGCTCGATGCCGCCCTTACCGCCGCCGGTGGCGCGGCTTCCAGCGAGGCAGTGGCCATCGCCGTGCGCAAGGCTGGGGTGCAGGCGAAGGGGGTCTTGCTGGGGGAAATCAAGACGCTCATCAGCCGCCGCAGTGGCCGGATTTCCGATGAATTTGGCAAGAAAAGCACCGTTTATACCGAGTTTTTCCCCAGCGGCGTGACCGCTTACCGAGAGATGAACGAGGGCGATGTGGACGCGAATCTGGACATCATCATCGCCGCCGCGAAGAAGCACGACCCGGCAATGGAAGCGGAATTCAAGTCGCTTAAGGTCAGTTGGGCCGCTGCGAAGCAGGCAGCCGGAGAGAAAATCGCCACCGCCAGTGCCGCAGCGGGCAGCCAAGAGACCGCCATCGCCACGCTCAATGAGGTTCTGATGAAGGTGGTCTTCACCGCCGCCTTTGCCTTCACCGGAGATACGAAAATGGGACCGATCCTCTTCGACCAATCCCGGCTCTATCCGGCGGGCAGCTCCCCTGATGCGCCGGTGACGCCCGTCACACCGTCCGCGTGAGTGGCACATCAGGTCGCTTGCCGCTTGATGGGACTTCAAAACCAGCCGGACGGGGAAACCCGCCCGGTTTTTTTCATGGCCGCAGCCGGGGAGGTGCGGCGCAGGCATTTCCAGCGAATGTCGGCACTACAGTCCCCGCTTACATTCAAGGTGCTCGTCTTGCATCGCTTCCACGGCCTCGCCATGATGGCACTAGCCTGTCTCTTCTCGCGCCTCACCTATTGCCTCATGCCGTTCACCTCAGCACCTGTTCTGCGACTTTTCTCAGAATCAGCGGAGTTTGCTCGTTGCTGACGAGATCGGTGGCGAGTTGTTTCACTTCACCTCCGCCTTGCTCTCCGGCGATGGCTAGGGCGGTGACTCTTACGGCGAGAATCGTATTGGGATTCTCGGCCAGCTCGTAGGCTTGTTGGCGGACTTTTGCCCGTCCCTGCTCTTGCTGGTCCCGCTCATAACCGCGGCTCAGGGCGATCAATGCGCTGCCGGGCGTGGTGGGGTCACTCGTTGTCACCGCACGCCACAAGGCTTGGTCGATGACCTCACTCGGGCCGGTCTGCTCCCACCAATGCCCGAGATGCTGCATGATGTAATCCCGCACCACCGGATCGGTATCAGGTAAAAACGCCACCTCTGCCAATCGCTCAGCCAAGTCAGATTGCGGCGGCTCCTGCAAACGCATCACCGTCAGCAATTCATCCGCAAGCCAGTGCATCGAGCTGTTGGTCATGCCTTCTGGGATGTTTTTACCTGAGAAAAATGCCATCGCCGCATCACGCTCGGAGTCTGACAACACATTCCCTCGCATCCCACGCAACTGGTCCACTCGCTCACTAACCGACTGCGCACCAGTCGTGAGCACCGTGAATTCTGGTCCCGGTTCCACAGCCTTCGAACGGAATGCAATGGGCTGACGATCATTCGCACCAAACTGCTTCTTTTTGGCGATGTCGTCAGGCGAAATGGCATTCCCGCTCCCTGAAGATGACTTCGCCCCGTATCTCATCGGGTCAGCAGTGCTTGGAGCTGGCTTGTGCTCAATCGAAATGTGCCGGTCACCACCAACCCGAAGCCACGCTCCAACAAACACCGCGATGACCATGCATGTAGCAACGAACAACCACAGCCGCCGATTCGTCTGCTGAGGAAATTGGGTAGAAGAAGTATTTTGTTTTTTCATGGGCTTGGGAGGCATCATCAAGTTTGCCGATTTCTCGCGTGCGTCTCACGCCGTCGATTGTATAGAACCTGTATTTGCTATACTCGGCGCTATGACTTATTCGAGAATCGAAAGATCACCACGTTTGCACCCTGCATTTCTTCAATCACATGGAAATCCCATGCCCCGGGTGTAATTTTGCTTACTTTCTTTTGGATCAAATCATCCTCACCTTTGGATTTAGGGGCGGTGGTTTTGAATTCAAATTCCACGCTTCGCAAATCATCTCGCTGATTGAACTGTATAGAAACCCAAAAACCTTCCTGTTCGACGGCCGAATCATCGCCTCGTCCCACAATCTTTTCGTCACTAACCCCCCAAAGTGACGGATGGCTTGCACTGCTAGACTGTCGAAACATGCCATCTTTGTGGAGCTTCGCTCGCTTTGATCCCCAAAGACTCGCCTTATCTCTGTACCCAGGTTTCGCTGACTCCAGAATTTTCAGATCTTCTTTCGTCGCCCGATACCACTTCATCTCAACTTTAAAATACTCTTTAAGTTTCTCATCAGCCTCCGTCACGGATGGAGCTCTCTTCACCACGGAATACTGCCACATCATCATCACCTGTTGATCATCAGCCCAAGATGCACGCTCCTGCCACCAGCCGGATCGCGGATGTGCTAAATTACCAAGATTCTCGAAGGACTGATACTTTTTAGCAGTGAGCGGCAGTTCAATATGAGTCGATAGCATCTCCTCAAAGTGATGATCCTCAATTTGCAAACCTTCTATACGCACCGAAAAGAAAAGGCTCGGGTCGGTGAGATTCAAGACCTCTGCACCTATTGGATATTTCATAGCAATTGCGTCACCCCGCCATGGATTGTTCTCATGAAACTCCACCAATGCTTTGATCCCACGGCTTTTCAACAAGGCATCCATCGTCTCAGCACTCGCCCCTTCGGTTGTGTCATTTAGCTCCAGCCTGATCAAGTCCGCCTCTTTCAAAGGCACCTGCAACAGGACAATCCGAGTGGATTCTTCAGCCATGGTGTAAAAGCTAAGTGAAATCAGAATGAGTGATGCGAAGGCGAGATGTGGCATGGGGTAAATGGTGCAGTGTTCAGTCAGTCTGAGAATGGCACTTAGCACAACCTTTTAATCATGATTCACATACAAATATTTAATTTATAATTTGCTCTTAAGCTGATTTCGACAAGTTATGTTATGATCATTTGCGTCTCGCGTAATTTTTTTGATTTTGTCGACGCGACGCTAACGGAGTCCCCTCCTCCGCCCCAAACTATTCCTTAGGAGATGAACTCCTCAATGCATAAGCTCATCTATATCATTTTATTTGTCCGATTGTAGTAGGGTATTTTGCCAGCCTTGATGCGTGCCTAGTGCCGTATCCATTATATGTTTAGCAAATTCTTTGTCGTCTGTAACTATAAGACCTAAGCTTTGGTTGTGTGGGCCGTAGCCGTTGTTGTAATCTAATGCCACATGCCATTTACCATCAGATGCTAGCATCCAAAGATCCATGTGAACTGTTTCGAAAACACCGAATCCAGATGATGGCTTTATATTCTTCGATGCAAGAGCCTCTCGCAATGTTCTTGGATATGGATAACGTACAATTAAAAGCCAATAACCCGACAACTCGCGACCTGTCATGAGTTTAAAAGGTTCCGCAATCAACTCTTTGTTAACTATATCGTTCTTCATTATCACCGAAATTGGGCCATCGGAAGCACGAAATAGTGCATCACCAACAACTTGAGCGCCATCTAGTTCAATGGAATTATGTCTTATTATGTAACTTTTAATAGAAGTAGTGTCACCTTTTGCAAGACTAAGGTAAAACGATTCATATGCGTCAGTAAGATTTGATTCACCGAGTAATTGAGCAGTAGCATTTATTATAAATCCTATATTACACAAGATAAATAATAGTTGTTTATTAATTATTTTAATCATTTTGGTTTAGATTCTTTCCAGTTCGCTGTCCATGAATAATTTGTTGTAGTTTTATAATACTTAATGAGATCGTTAGCGGCATTAGTAGTCGGCATTTCTGTTATTACAGTACCCTCAATTTCACATTTAGGTGGGCTCTCACCAACCCATTCAAGAAAACTCCAGCCTTCTTTGGCATTTGCCGCAATCTGTCTTTGTGTTTTCGCACTAGATCTCTCATTTTCGTCTAGGTAAATAGTAATTCTAGCAACTTCTTTTTCATCTCCGTTGAACGTAGAAATAGGTGACACAATAGAATATTCGCCTCTATCATAAGTTGCAGTAAAAGCCGCTCTCGCTTCTGCGGGGGTTGCCCATGACCCTCCCATTTCAACAACAGTGGTTGTAGGGCCCACTGTTCCGTTATTGGACGCATCCCTCTCAACCGATGCAATTGCTTTAATAACTCTAATTTGCTTAGTAATAGTAGTTATCTTTTTGAAAGAACCGCTTGACGGCTGTATTCTTATTAAAGGTTCGTTGCCACCTTTTTGATCGGCATAGACAACACTATATCCTAATAAGACGGCACTCAAAGTATGATGATAAATTTCATTTGTTTGTTATTCTGTAAAAAAATTGTCGTATCAAATCATTGTCCTTGAGCGATTCGTATGCTTCTATGCCAGACTGAGATACGATGACAATTAGACCCAACCAAACCTGATTTGTAAAAGCGGAGAATATGAATTCCTGATTGATCGACATCATTCATGGCATGAAAACTTTCACTAATTGAACCACTTGCGAATGTTAAGCCACCGATCATAATATCGCATCGGACAGTGACATCAAATCGGCAATCTAATAGAACTGGCATATCAACTATCCAACTATCTGGCCCTATTTCGCCGTTAATTAAGTTAATAGTATCTCCTCCACTCCTAAGACGCATAGTGCGCAACATCTGTCGTCCGATGATAGCACTGCCAAGATCATCTCCCAAGCGAAAGACTGACGCGCGATCTGTCTGTGAATTTAGTCTTAACATATGCATTTTGTTACCAGCTGCGTAAGTGTTGGTGCTGCATACCTCGACACGCTTATCAATGTGGTTACGAACACCAGCAGGCAAACTGGGTATATTAATTTCTCTATAATCACCTACAACAAAGACCTGATCTTCCATATATGGGAGGGCTACCACCGTAATTGTGCTAGAGGTTGTGATGGTTTGGCCGTCGAAACAGTGGACTACCTGAATGGGAATGGAGCCGGGTGTGGTGAATTTGTGAACCAGCGGTTGAGCGGCAGTTTGGGTGTGGGTGTGGCCGTTGAGAGTGATCGACACTATTTCAGCGGAGGTGGGCACTGCGCCGAGGAAAGCACTGAGCTTGAGCGAGTCTCCGAGACGGAGGTCGATGGTCGGGGTTTGCAGCAGGTTGGTGGGGATCCACTCGATCTGTTGGCTGGCAGTTAGAGCGCCATTTTCGAGCGAGGCGGAAACGAAGGTCGGCTGTGTGGCAGATAGCGGAACGTCGGCATACCAGCGGTCATCCGGGGCAAGTTGCACGGTAGAGTCGTTGACTTTCGTGAGTGAGTGCCACTTCGCCATGCCTTCCACGCATACGGGAGATGTGCGGCTGTATGCGGGAGCCTCTAGGCTGTTGTTTTTCGCAAGCCGTAAGTCGATCCAATCGGGTGTGCCATTAGCATTGGTATCCGGGCCACGGGCGGCATGGACTTCGAGCTGATCGAATGTGACGCGTCGGAACCAACGGGCGTTATCTAGATAGACGCGGATCGTGTGTAATCCTTCTGCCAGCCATGGGGTGAGCACTTGGGCGCGGCCTGTGGTGCCTTCTGCGACATGAACCATTGTGCGCTGGATCTCAGAGCCATCGGCGGAGAAGACGATTTCATAGTCACGTGATGTCGTTACATCTGAAACTGGAGTGAAACCGAGCTGGAGTTGATAAACACCTGCTGTGGCAATGGTGACCGGGTATTCCAGCCAACCGCGCACGCAGTCTTGGCGGGCGAGACCACCGTCCTTGATCCATGAGCCCGACGAGGCGGTGAATGCGGAGCCGGGGATGCTTTGGAGGAGTTCAAAAGGTGCGGCATCGGCGAGTAGAGCCTGCGTTTCGAGCACTTCGAGCTCCTCTCGGTCGTTGACGCCGTCACCATCGGTATCGGCGAGGTCGGCTCGGGTTCCCGCCTTGGACTCGGCGAGGTTGGAGAGGCCATCGCCATCAAGGTCGCCATGTGCGCCGTTGGCAGGATTGGAGCTGCCATTGTCAGTGATCGAGAGGCCGTTGGCGAGTTCGTAGGCATCGGGCAGGCCGTCGTCGTCTAGGTCATCGGGGGTGGGGATGAAGCTGGAAAGTGCGGTGCCAGGAATGATTTCGCGGCTGCCACCGGGCACTTGCCATGCCACGTCGCAATAACCTGCGCCGTGCGAGTTGATATGGCGCATTTCCATGTAATAGCGCTGGCCGGCGACGAGCTGGACGGCGCGGGATTTTTGCGAAATATCCGTGTCCAAACTGCGCCCGATGACCGAAGTGCGGATGAGCAGCTCCTTGTTGAACTGGCTCTCGCCGGTGGAGAGGAAAAAGTCTGCTTGGTCATCGCCTGCGGCCCAGAAGGTGTAGGTGCCGGTAACGGGTGCGGTGAGGTATCCCCGGAGGCGCTGGGCGATCTTTTCGGCGTAGCCTTCCGCACCGACTGCACGAGGGGCGAGCGTCAAGACATCGGCTGGCTGGAGCAGGCGCGGTTGGGTATCGAGCGATGCAGTGCGGTCGCCGGGCACATTCCACCAAATTTCATGAGCGAGTGCTCCAGGATGGGTGTTTTTGACGTTTGGGTCGCTGCCGGATTCGTATTCGAGGAAATTGCAAACGCCGTCGCGGTCAGGATCGCCAGCGGCATCATCGAGCGCGGGATTCAGACCATTGGTGCTTTCCCATGAGCTGGGCATGTTGTCGCCGTCGGGGTCATCGAGATCGAGCGCGTAGCTTTCCAATTGACTGGCGGGGATCACTTGGGTGCCGGAGACGCCGGGTCGGGTCCAGCCGATGCTGAGGTGGTCACCGCCGCCTTGTTCCTTGCCGCGGGCTTCGAGGTAATACTTCTGGCCTGCGACGAGCGCGATGGTGGCGGAGCGTTGGGTGGGAAACTTGGACCAATTCCTAGGCCATGTGAATCCCTCCAGCCATGCAACGCGGCGTTTTGCAAACTGGCTCGCCGATGTGGATAGCCACAGCTCGCAGCTATCGTCACCCGCAATTGCAAAGGTGTAATTTCCAGTGACCGGAGCGGTGACGAAGCCACGGAGGCGGAAGCCAAAATTGTCACCACGGTTTACTGGAGTCTCGGCAGAAAAGATGAACTCGGTGGTGTCTGGCGTGCTGATAAAACGCGGCGAATTTGTGAGATCCGCAAGCCGTGGGCCGGGAAGATTTTTCCACGTTTCCAACAGCAGCGCTCCCGCCAAGCCGCCGTGTTGTATGGGATTCGTGCCGAGCTGGGCTTCTTCGAGATTGGAGTAACCGTCTTGATCGGGATCGGCGAGTGGGTGCTGGGCGGGATTGAGGGTGCCGTTATCGGCGATGTCGAAACCGTTCGCCGTTTCCCAAACGTCGAGCAGTTCATCGTTGTCGAGGTCGTTTGGCTCTGCGGTGAATGATTCCAAAGCGGAGGCGGGAATCAGCTCGCGAGTGCCGCCGGGGGCTTGCCATGCGATGGCGAGGTAGTCCGCCATGGCTTCGTCTTTGTGCAGGGCTTCGATGAAATATCGCTGACCTGCGACTAACTGGATGGGGGCGGATTTTTGCGATGGTTTCGCATCCCATGCCTGCTGGCCGACCACGCCATTGACCGAAGCAATGCGCACGCGGCCAAACTTGGAATCGGTGGGCGAGAGCCAGAGTTCCGAGCTATCGTCCGAGGCGATCCAGAAAGTATAAGCACCAGTGGCAGGTGCGGTGAGGGTGGCGCGAATGCGAGCGGCAAAAGCATTTCCAGTGAATGTCGGCGCATTGGCCCCAGCGAAAGTGGAAACCGCATCAGGCGTCTGCCAGTAGCGTGGGCTGGTGGTAAAATCGGTGATTTGACTTCCTGGTAGATAATTCCAGACCTCACGAGTCATCTTGCCGGCTTCGCCAGCCTGCGCGGCGGCAGCGCCGAGAAAAGTGATGCATCCTGTCGCAAAGCAGCATTCGGCTGCGCGTTTGAATAAGTTCATGGCGGCGCGGAGTCAGCCATGAACACGTGATTGCGTAAAGGAATACACGCGTGATTTGTGTGACGATTTTGTTGCAGAAAAGAGCGGGACAGCATGTCCCTGCGACAGACTGGAACTTCAAGTTCCAGCTACTGATTTCCATGAGTGGTGAGCAGGATTTCAGCGGCTGCTCCAAAGATGCGTAGAGGAATCCACGCAGATCACTCGATGACGCATGGCACGAGGATGCCGTCGCTCATGCCGTGGATTTTCTTTTTATCGGCGGGGACGATGGTGGCGAGGCAACCGCCGAACTGAGTCGTTCCTGCGGCATCGATGAAAAAATACGGACAAAGTCGCGCGCGGCCCTGCATCATTGTCACTGAGCCATCGTCGTTGAAGACCGGGTGGGTAATGCGTTTTCCTTCGTGGAATTCCTGAAGAATCCACGGTTGCTCGGTGGCTTGATCGAGCGCGGCCTGAAGACGATTTTTCCACTCGGCGGCGGGCATGTCGTGGCCGATGAAGACCCCGCGCGAGCCCCACGCAGTTTCGTGGAAACCACTCACTTTCAGCACCAACTGGCGTTCTTTTTGGCTGAACTCGGCCACTTCTTCCCACGAATGCGCGTTCAGACGCGGCAGCGCGGCGTGCGGCGGCAGCGGCGTGGGATCGAGCACCCAGCCGAAGGGCACGAGATCGTGGAGTCGCTGGAGGTGATTGCTGCGCAGCGCTTGTTCCCATACTTTTTTGAGCGCGGGCGACCACAGCAGGGCCAACCAAAGCTTGTCCTCCAGGTGGGGCTTGAATGGCGGGGTGATGGAAATTTCTCCGCAAGCTGCGGCGCGCGCGAGTTGTTTGATTGAGGGCACGGATTCCCAATCGAAGAGTTCAAAAAACCGATAAATCGCGCGGTCGTCTGCTTCGTATTCCTCTGCGTCGGCCACTTGCCATGCCGTGCCGAGCTGCTGGCTGAGCCACTCCATTTCCGGGCGATAATCGGCGGCTTCCTCGGAAATCAGCACTTTCCCGCCATCGGGCAGCAGCGATCGAAAGCCATCGAGCATGCCATCTTCTCCGCCCAGCACCTCAAAGCCGGCCTTGGAATAAGTCTTCGCCATCCATGCCGCCCCGCCGCTGCCGCCCGGCACGCTATCGAGTTCGGTTAGGGAGAATCCATTTTCCGTGAGGATCAAATCCGGGCGGATCACGCGTGGGAATTGCTGTGCGGACGACGGCTCGCGCTGCAGCCGCGCCATCCACTCGGGCTTCCCTTCATCGAGCAGCTCCGCGATCCACGCGGGCAATGTGCCGCTGGCGCTGCGGCGGTAGATCGAATCGCACGCTTGTTGAAACCGGGCGAGCGGGTGACCCAGCGCCATCATTTCGCGAGCGAGGGATTTGGAAATTTTCAGCGGCTCAGGGGACCACCGCCACGCGCCACCACCGAAAAGACCTCCCTCTGGCAAGCCAGCGCGTAGTTCGGAAAGACGGACTGTCATGCCGGGCAAACTTTCACGCACAGCGCGCATTGCCAAGCTGGGATTCCCAACACGTGGGAAAAGAACAGCTCCGGTCCCACACTCAATATCGGCAATCTCTTCTGCTGCTCCCACGAGCGACGGCCTCGTGAGTTTCTCGCCGACTCACTGATCGATCATCCGGTGAGCGGCACGTTCACGACGACCCAATCGACCCCGCCGCCATCCATCTCAACCGCGACTCCCTCATTTTCGCTTCTTACGATTCTTTGATCTCAACAGACATCTAACTAAAAATAAATCGCTCAGCGCTTCTTCCTCCGTCTTCCTGAAAACTAGAAATCTTGGCGAGTTTTGCACGATGAATACAGCCCGCATCTGAATGAAGAACGTGACGAGCTACTCCCCATTTACCTGAAAGGATTGATCACACGGACTCCGCCGTAATCCTGACCGGGGTTCATATCCTTGGAATAGACCACTTCGCATCCGAGTTCTTTCGCTGCGGCTAGGATTGTAGCGTCCCATTGGGACAACTGGTAACGGCGACGCAACGCAACGGCAGACAGGACAATCTCCCGGTTGACGGCCTGAACCCGCACGAGCGATGCCATTTGCAGCATG
>JBGSLX010000405.1:0-3013 GCA_041740475.1 Akkermansiaceae bacterium
CGAAAAAGACTTCAAAATCCGCTACCGTGTCGATGGTGCGCTGTATGAAATGGCACCGCCGCCAGTGCATTTGGCGCTGCCGATTCTTTCGCGCGTCAAAGTCATGTCCAACATGAACATCGCGGAGCGCCGCGTGCCGCAAGATGGTCGAATCGTCAAACAGGTCGGCGACAAGCAGGTGGACATGCGCGTTTCCTCGCTGCCCACTCACCACGGGGAGTCGATCGTTCTCCGCGTGCTCGACCGCTCATCGGTCAATCTCAGTCTGGAAAACCTCGGCCTGCCAGAGCACATCTACGATTACATCACTGATACCATCGAGAAGCCTAACGGCATTTTTATTGTCACTGGTCCCACCGGGGCGGGCAAAACCACCACACTTTATGCCGCACTGCGCCGCATCAATACCATCGATACGAAGCTTCTAACTGCTGAAGATCCGGTGGAATATGACATCGACGGCATCATCCAAATCCCCATCAACGAGGCCATCGGGCTGGATTTCCCGCGTGTTCTGCGCGCTTTTCTGCGTCAAGATCCGGACCGCATCATGATCGGAGAGATGCGCGATAAAGAAACGGCCACCATCGGCATCCAAGCCGCACTCACAGGTCACTTGGTGCTCTCCACCCTTCACACCAACGATTCCGCTGGTGCGATCACTCGCTTGATCGATATGGGCTGCGAGCCTTTCCTCGTCGCCGCTTCACTGGAAGGTGTGCTTGCCCAGCGCCTCCTCCGCACCATCTGCAAGGACTGCAAATCACCTTACGAGCCGAACGAGGCGATCCTCAGCCAGCTCGGCATTTCCGCTCACGAGCTCGGCGACAAACAATTCTCCACCGGCGCAGGATGCGACACCTGTGGACAGACCGGCTACCGCGGACGCCGTGGCCTCTACGAGCTGCTCAACATCACCGATCCGATCCGTGAACTCATCACCGGACGCGCCCCAACTGTCGTCATCAAACAGAAAGCCGTGGAACTCGGCATGAACACTCTGCGCGAGGACGGCTTACGCAATATTTACCTTGGCAATACAACTATTGAAGAAGTTCTGAAATACACCTGAATCCTTCGATTTTCACATCGCCAGCCAAGAAATTTTCCACTTGGCTGGTCGCCACCACCATCCACCTCTAAGCCAGACAAAACCCTATGCCCAACTTCCAATACGCAGCTCTCGACGCCAAAGGAGAGGAAACGACTGGTCTCATCCCCGCCAACAGCGAGGCGGAAGCCATCCAACAACTACGCGGAAAAGGGCTTTACCCCACGCAAATCCACGAAGAGGGCAAAGGCAAAAAAGGTGTCAAGACCGTCACTCCGTTGAAGCGCAACGCCAAGGCCAAGCCCAAGGCATCCAAGTCCAATCTCGGTGGTCGGGTAAAGCCCAAGAACCTGATGATTTTCACCCGTCAGTTGGCCACGCTCATCGATTCCGGCCTGCCGCTGCTCCGTAGCCTCACGGTTTTGGAAAAACAGGAGCCGAACCCTGTACTTCGCGCCACCGTCGCCGCTCTTGCCGAGAACGTTCAAAGTGGTTCCACCTTCTCTGAATCGCTCGCCCAGCACCCGAGAATTTTCAACAAACTCTACGTCAACATGGTCAAAGCCGGTGAGCTTGGTGGTGTGCTTGAAGTCGTACTCAACCGTCTCGCAGAATATCAGGAAAAGGCTCAAAAGCTCAAAAACAAGATCGTTTCCGCGATGGTCTATCCGGTGATCGTCATGTTCATCGCCGTCGCCATTCTGGTTTTCCTGATGATTTTCATCGTTCCCAAGTTCAAGGAGATGTTCGCAAACACGGATCAAGAATTGCCTTTGATCTCTCAAATCGTGTTCGGCACCTCCGAGTTCTTCCTCGCCCGGCCGCTGATTTTGCCAAACATCGTGTTTGTCTTCATCGCAGTCGGATTCGGCATCTTCTTTTTCAACATTTGGGGCAATACCAAGGGCGGCCGCCGAATCATCGATAACATGAAGCTGCGCATGCCCATTCTCGGCGACATCCAACGCAAAAGTGCGGTTTCTCGCTTCTCGCGCACGCTGGGAACCCTCGTCACATCCGGTGTGCCCATCCTCCAAGCGCTCAACATCACTCGCGACACCGCCGGTAACGTGGTGATTTCCAGAGCCATCGAAAAAGTCCACGAAGCCGTTAAAGAAGGCGAAACCATCGTCACGCCACTACAAGCCTCCGGCGTTTTCCCAAACATGGTGATCTCCATGGTCGATGTCGGCGAAGAAACTGGTCAGCTCCCTGAAATGCTTCTCAAAGTGGCCGATGTCTATGACGACGAGGTGGACAATGCCGTGACCGCCCTGACCTCAATCCTCGAGCCACTCATGATCGTCTTCCTCGCGCTGATCGTCGGATCGGTGGTGTTCGCGCTATTCCTGCCGCTGATCAAGATGATCTCCACGATGGGTAGTCAGTAGTTTTTGTTACGAAACACGGACGCCTCCGGGTTGTGGAATGTTCCCGATGATCGAGTAAACTTTTCAATGAAATTTCTGGAATCCGTGTTTTCATTAACAGTTGAGGTTTTAAATTCCGCACGTGCTCTGCGTGCATCACCACCCAAGCCATGAAAAACCCAGTACGCCACCACCACGCCGCCTTCACTCTCATCGAGCTTTTGGCCGTGATCACCATCATCGTCATCCTCGCCGGAGTGGTTTTCGGTGGCATGAGTTATGTCAACGACAAGCAAGCCAACGAGAAAGCCAAAGTGCAAATCGCCCTGCTTTCCAAAGCATTAGAGGAATACAAACTGGATAATGGAGCGTACCCACCTACCGCCAATTCAGCGGAGGGCTACACTGCGGGGAGTACGCCAAGATCCATCGTCTGCAACGAGCCAGGTGTCGGTGGCAGACCATCCACGTTGTTTGGTGTGCTTTACCAATATGGTGTCACAAACAATACTAAGGTTTACTTGCCGCAATTGGACCCTGCTAACAACAAAATGGGTTGGACAAATACTGCATCAAGCACGAACATTCTTGA
>JBGSLX010000406.1:0-6491 GCA_041740475.1 Akkermansiaceae bacterium
GCTTCTACGCGGTATTTTCCTGGCTTAGGCGTCCATGGTTGGGCATCGGCGCTGCGCCCAATTGACGAATAATCACCCGTCACAAAATACGGTGCGTGGCTTTGTGGCGGGAGTGAAGGGTGCTCGTAGGTTATGATGCCAGTGTGTTTTTTGTCATCACGGGTGACATTTAAGATCATGGATACAGGCGCATCTCCGTCAAAATCACTACGAATGCTGATCCGAGGACTCGGCAGCGCCGACAGAGAAACGGCCTCACCATCAGTTAGATCTCGAATGGCCAAGTCCGTATCCGCGTCCATCAAGGTAAATCCGCGCACCACGCACTCTGACTTGTCGGCGATGCCTCCGGTTGTCATGGCTTCACCTTGCTTTGCTTCGGCGAAGGATCCGGCATTGACCACGATGCCTGTGCCTATGGCGGACTCACAGCGGACCTGTCCTTCAGTCACTTCAAGACGGGTCATGCCATATTTTCGCGTGAGAGAAAACTGGGTGCCGAGCACTACGACATCGGCATCCGCAGTGCCAATTCTCAGCGGCGCGCCTTTAGGCTGAGGTGTAACTTCAGCGCGGATCATGCCTTTTACGAGTTCGATGGTTTTGGCGCGTTCCCAGAATCTGGCGCGGGGAAAACGAACTTCCGCTGCGGGTCCCACTTCCACCCGTGTGCCATCCATCCAAGCAAACGTGACACCTGATGCCTCACCGGTTGTCAAAATACGATCCTTCGCAAGGCCACCCGCTGGGACCTCGACCTGTCCGTTCTGCGCAACGACGACTGGCGTGCGTGCGTTGGCAATGCGCCGACTCCCGAGGAGCGCCAATACACACATCAGAAAAGCCAGTGCCGCCGCCATCGCGAAGACAGGGAAACTCTTGCGCCGCTGCGGTATCCGGACGGCTGGCCTGCGGACGACATGAGGAGCACCAGCGATCAGCCGGGTGGCATTCAGCACCCGCGCCCGGACATCCGGCGGAGATTCACCGCCCACCACTTCCCGGAGAAGCATGTCCACCAAATCGTCAAGATGCTCGCTGTCTTTCATGGGGTGGCGAGACGGGTTTGAATGCATTCCCCCAATGCTTGGCGGATGCGTCGGAGAGCCACTTTCACACCATCGGCAGATATGCCGAAATCCTCGGCGATTTGTTCGCGTGATTGGCGGTTGGCATAAAATGAATCGACCATTTTCCGCTGGCGGTCCGGCAGTGATCCTAGACAGCATTCGAGTGCTTCAAGGCATCCGAAACCATCATCTTGAATCAAAAACTCGTGTGTCCAGAATTCTTCGGCCTGCTCAGCGCGGGCACTGTCGAAAGAAACTGGAGAGCGGCTCGCGCGGCGGCAGTGATCAAAAAAGAGATTCCGTGCAATGCGCCGCAACCATGCTCCGCGTGAAGTGATGTCCTCTATATCCGGCACGGATTCCGCTCGAAACGCACGTAAGAACGCCTCCTGCAACAAATCCTCCGCAGCCGCATGGTCAGCCCCAAGGTACTTCAGATAGCGGAAAATCTCCGTCTGATGTGCGGCAATCAGGTCTGATAGGGTTTCTCGGGTCATGGTTTGTGCTGCCTTCTAGTTAAGGACGCTTTCAAGAGTCAAAAGGGTACATCATCAGGAAAATAATTTTTCGCCGATCCCGTGACGCCATCATGATGTTTTCAGTGAAGGAAAATCGAATCCCCAAATTCATTCCGCTCTTTCTCCATTTCCTCTCGTGCCATCCGTTCACAAACTCGCTAAAAGCAAGCACCCATCGCCAAGCCCCGCAAAGGGTGAAAGAACCCATCCGCATCCTGCTGATGGATGCACACACTTAGCATTCGTTGAAAATATGTCCTACTCACTCGCGCAAGACGGCTTCGAAATTCATCGCGGTATCCTCTCCGATTCGCTGGTGGCGGAATTGCGTGACGAGGCCGACGCCGTAGCGAGTTCTGCGGGTTCCGTCTGCGTGAGACATCTGCGAAGTCGATCCAAGATGTTCAATGCACTTGGTGTTTCCGATTGGATTTTTTCGCTGATTCCGAAGGGCTTGAGGCCAGTTCGGAGTATCTTATTTGACAAGACAGCGGATGAAAATTGGCCGGTAGCGTGGCATCAGGATTTGACGATTACCGTTTCTGAGGAACACGAAATCGCCGGATATGGTCCATGGTCTCACAAGGATGGAGCTCCACATGTCCAACCTCCAACATCGCTTCTTCAGAATATGGTAACGATTCGCCTTCACCTTGATGACACCCCAGAATCAAACGGAGCTTTGCGGGTGATTCCGGGCAGTCACAAGCGTGGACGCATTTGTCCGGATGATATAGCCGCGTTGAGTAAGGAGCATTCAGTCGTATGTGAATGCATGTCCGGCGATGCGGTTCTTATGTCGCCGTTGCTCCTCCACTCGTCGCTGCGGTCGGCAGCTCCTGCAAGGCGCAGAGTCATCCACTTCGAATACGCATGCGCCGCTGATCTTGATCCCATTCTGCAGTGGTTTGAGCCGCTTGAATGAACTTCGATATCAAATGACGCGAAGCGCAGCGTTGGCTATGTGCTGTGTTTCACACACGCGGCTGAGAGCCGCTGCTGCCGATCATGGCTCCCGGGAGGAAGCCACTCCGACATTACTTTAGAACCACAATCGCATCGATTTCAACGAGTGCGTCTTTGGCCATTTTGGAAACCTCGACGCAGGCTCTTGCGGGCGCGTTTTCTGGGAAGTAGCTGGCGTAGATCCCGTTCACCACGGCGAAGTCACCGAGGTTTTGGAGATAAACGGTGGTTTTGACTACGTCGTTCAGAGTTGCTCCGGCAGCCTCGATGATGGCTTTGATGTTCTCCAGAACTTGGGTCGTCTGGGCCTCAATGCCATCTGGCACCGCGCCCGTTTCAGGGTGCATCGGCAGTTGGCCCGAGGTGAATAAGAGGTTGCCCGCGATGATTCCTTGATTGAACGGACCAATCACGCCCGGTGCTTTTTCGGTGAATACAATTTGTTTTTTCATGACGGTTTATGGGTTGACCACGTTGACGGGTGCGCCGTTGACGAAGGCTTGGAGGTTTTCGACTGCGGTATTCATCAATCGTGAGCGGGACTCTTTGGGAGCCCATGCGATGTGCGGAGTGACGATGCAATTCTTCGCAGTGAGCAGCGGGTTGGTGGCCAAGATTGGCTCTTTGGAAACCACATCCACGGCGGCATAAGCGACTTTGCCGCTGTTCAGAGCGTCGGCGAGGTCTTGTTCCGCCACCAGAGGGCCGCGGGCGGTGTTGATGATCATCACGCCGTCTTTCATCTTGGCGATGGAATCCTTGTTGATCATGCCCGTGTTGCTCTCCACCAAAGGACAGCTCAGGCTGATAAAATCGGACTCAGCGAGCAATTGATCGAGTGGCACGTATTTCCAGTTTTCCGATTCCATCGTGCGGCTGGCGGAGCTGCCGGAAGCCAAGATTTTCAAGCCGAAAGCCTCGGCGAGTCTGGCGGTGGCTTGGCCGATTCGGCCGAAACCGACGATTCCAAGCGTCTTGCCGTGTAGTTCGATCAAGGGGTGATTCCAGTAGCAGAAGTCCGGGCAGTTCGCCCAGCCGCCGCTTCTGGCGCTCTCGCTGTGTTCGCCGATGTGGTGGCACATTTCCAACAGCAACGCCATGGTGAACTGGGCGACAGCGGTGGTGCCATAGGTCGGCACGTTGGCGACGACCATTCCCAGCGACTTCGCGGCGACCACATCCACCACATTATAGCCGGTGGCCAAAACTCCGATGAACTTCACGGTGGGGCACTTTTCCAAAACGGCGGCTGACAGCGGGGTTTTATTGGTGTAGATCGCGTCGGCATCGCC
Source organism: Akkermansiaceae bacterium (assembly GCA_041740475.1). Classification (GTDB taxonomy): domain Bacteria; phylum Verrucomicrobiota; class Verrucomicrobiia; order Verrucomicrobiales; family Akkermansiaceae; genus Luteolibacter. Next base: position 3,847 of record JBGSLX010000406.1, read on the forward strand.
GATGGCCGCGATGACCGCGTCTGGATCGTGACTGACACGGTCATGGATGGTGCAGTCGCCCAGTTTTTCTAAATTTTCCCAACTGAGGTCGCCGGGATTGAGGGTGTATCCGTCTAAAACTACGATTTTCATGTCTGAATGGATTCTTTGATTAAAATTTCAAGTGTGGGGTCGTGAACTCAAACGATGGCCCATGCGGTGTTCAAGGTGCGCTTGGCGTTGGCGATGACAATATCCGGATCTTCGTCGCCGACGGGTTTCACCTCGAAGCTGAGGAAACGTGGATTTTCCGGATTGAGGTAGCCGATTTCCAGTAGGATGCGGAGATACTCGACGAGTTCTGGCACATCATTTTCGCCACCGGGGTAGCCGAAGCGTGGGTGATTATCGCCGTAAGCGGGGTCGGTTTTGTCCTTCATCATGCAGTTCCCCATGTGGGCGTGGATGATGTAGTCCTTCACCGGGATGAGCGATTCGCGGAGAGTTTCGTGAATGATCGGGACGTGGCTGAGATCGACCATCAGGCCGAAATTGTCGTATTCCGCGCAGATTTCCTCTGCATAACGCTTGGCCAAATCCACCGGGCCGATCAGCGAGCACTTGTCGATGTCGAAGTCGAACACCTCCAGAGCGATCTTGATGTTGCCCTTGGATTTCGCGTAGGCGCACATCTCTTTGGTGGACTTGATCAGAGCTTGGTAGGACTCTTCTTTGGTTTCTTCCACATATTTTCCCGCGAGGAAACCGAAGCCGACTGCGCCGATTTCGTAGGCCTCATCGATGCCTTCCTTCATGCTCGCGAGGGCGGTGGAGCGCTCGGTTTCGTCCAGACTGTTGATATTTTGGCCAGTGGTCAGCAAGCGCGGCTGGCCGCCGTAAGCGATCGAAAGATGCGACGAGGTCAGCATTTTTTTGGCTTTTGCCCGCACTTCCGGGTCCTTGATCCAACTGATTTCAATCGCAGTGAAATAATCATCGAGCACGATCTTGCGGATGGTTTCTTCGATGGGGCCTTCGCCACGGATGGTCGATGGATAGGCCATGAAGTGGACGAGGCCCACTTTTGCGTATTTATGGATGGATTCGTTCATGGGGATGATGAGTTCGGTTGGTTTTGGGTGGCGTTCGCCAATTTGCGTTGATTGCGATTGTAGATGTAGGTGGTCAGGAGTGGCGTGAGAAGGACGGTGGTCACCGTCGCCGCAGCGACTTGTGGAGTGGCGATTTTCGCGATCTCGGCGATGCTCGGATCGATCAGGGCAATCGCGGCCGGGGTGGCTACCGCATTTCCGGCGGTGCTGGATGCTGCCGCTCCGGCCACGCCGGTGCCACCAGTCAGCTTGTCAGCCAGAATGTTGAAAAATCCACCGACTCCGACGGTCAGGAGGCCGAGCAAGATACCGGGCAAACCCGCTTTCACCAGCATGTTCAAACTCAAGCCGCAGCCCAGCGCGAAGGCGAAGAACGGAATTAGAACAGGTCCGCCTTTTCCGAGAAACTCACGAGCTTTCGGGTCGAGATTGCCGACGATGATTCCCAAAATGATTGGCAAGACAACTCCTGGCAGCGTGTGATAAGGCACGGACGCGACCCCCGCCGTGCCCAGTGCAATCATGGTGAGAAACGGTCCGTCATTCAGTGAAAGCATGGCAATGGCTCCGACCTCCGACTTTTTTCCGAACTGGCTCGTCAATGCGGCGTAAAGCCCGCCGTTCGAGTTCGTCATGGCAGAGATGATCGCCAGCGAAGAAAGTCCCCAAAGACCGTTCGGACCACAGAACTTCGCGACCAGCAGGCCGACAGCCACGCCGATGGCAAATTTGACGGTCGTGACCACCGTGCCGATTTTGAGCGATGCTGGCGCTGCCTTGAAATCCATCTCGGCTCCCATGCAGAAAAGAAACACGCCGATAATGGTCGTGGCTCCGGTGGCCATTGCGGTGGTAAATCCACCGATTTTTAAGAATTCAGGCGCGAAGGTGTTGATGAGCGCGCCCGCAATCAGCGGGACCACCATCATTCCGCCGGGGATTTTTTCGATGCTCGATTTGATATTCATTGGGGACTGCGGGTATTGATTTGGTTTTTAGGCGGGACCTCTCTGAGGCGAGCAAACGGCTTCCATTTGCTGCAATCGGGCACTCCAATTCTGACGGCACGAAGAAATGACTTCGTGAGTTGCTTTGCCAAGATCATTTCCCGAACTGCGAGGAAATTGTGTGGGATCATCCCGCGTCTTCACGCGTCTGACCCCGATAAACTCAAATCGGGCTGATCTCGGCGATGGCTGGCTCTTGATTTTGGAACACACTGCGGGCGATTTCTTGGATTTCGCGGTCGGTCACCGACATCACGCGGGTGCGCCATTCGTCGCGCGAATGAATGCGGCCGTAGTCGAGCACGCCTTCGCCGACCCAGGTGGCGTGCGCAGCGGTGGACTCGAAGGCGAGCTTGCTTTGAGCAATCGCGAGGCGTTTGGCGCGGTCGAGTTCACCGGGTTTTGGACCCCTCGTGGAGAGTTCTTGGATTTCTCGGAAAATGCAGGCGATGGCTTCCTCGCGCGCGTCTGGGTCGAGCCCGGCGTTGATTTCAAAGGCTCCCGTTTCGTGAAACAGAGTGACGTCGCTGCTGATTTGGTAGCACAA
>JBGSLX010000407.1:0-3586 GCA_041740475.1 Akkermansiaceae bacterium
ATGCGGAATCAATTCCGCGCTCCAATTGGAGGACTTGGCGGTGAAAAAATCTTCTGTTTCGTGCCAACACGCCGATTTTTTCACCTTGTCGCGTTGCGGCACGCTTGTTTGCTTGCGAGTCATTGATGGCAGCTCCGCAAAATATCATCGCGCTGGTTTATGACTACGACCAGACACTGAGCCCGCGCTACATGCAGGACGATGTGTTGTTTCCGGAGTTTGGCATCGATCCAGTGCAGTTCTGGAGAAAATGCAACTTACTCGTCAGCGAGCAAAAGTGGGACGGTGAGCTGGCTTACATGAAATGCATGCTGGACTACCTCGGCATGGATCGGGTGACAAACACGCGGCTGAACGAACTGGGTGCGGGGCTGAGGTTTTTCCCGGGATTGCCAGAGTTATTCGAAGCTCTGCCGCGCACGGCGCTGACTCCAGATCACGAAATGGCCGGCATCAAAGTGGAGCACTACATCATTTCATCCGGGCTCAAGGCGCTGCTGGATGGCTCGCGGCTGCAACCGCATGTGAAAGCGATCTTCGGTTGCGAGTTTAGCGACGATGCAGAAGGGCGCATCAGTTTTCCCAAGCGCGTGATTTCCCACACCACCAAGACGCAGTTTCTGTTCCGCATCAACAAAGGCATGCTGCGTTACGATCAGGATGTGAACGACCACATGCCGCATGACCAACGGCCGATTCCGTTTGAAAACATGGTCTATGTGGGCGACGGGCCGACGGATGTGCCGTGCTTCACGGTGATGAACCGCAACGGCGGGCATGGCATCGCCGTTTACAATCCGGACGACACGAGTGGCCGCTCATTTCGCAAGTGCTACCAGCTTTCCACTCGCGCCGGGCGCGTGCGACACATCGCCCCAGCCGACTACCGCGAGGGCTCGCACCTCTGGTTGCTGCTCGCCGAGATGATCCGAGAAATCGCCGACCGCATGCTGCGCCAGCGCGAAGAAGAACGCCAAAACGCCACCGTCGCCGCGCCGGGGTTTTGATGAATTGGAGCGCGGAATTTATTCCGCTTCATTCGTTCGTTAAGATGCGGAATAAATTACGCGCTCCATCAAAAGCGAGATCAGCACAGCACGTGTTCCAGCAGGAGGCTCTGGATGGTGCAGTAGAAATGCGAGCGCATGAAGGCATTGCGGCGCACGGGCGGGAGCTTTGAGGGGTTTAAATTTTCTGCCGGACCGAACTGGTGAATCTGCTCCAGCGCGAGTCGCGCTTGGTTGAGTGCGCTGTACCATTTTTCCGCCTCATCGCGAGTGATCCACAATGGGCCAGCCTTGCCGTCGCATTCGCGGTAGGCGGTGGTGATGGCGTTTGAAACGAGCGCCAGATCGGACTGAAATGCTTGTTCGAGATCTGGCAGGACAAACTCTCGCCAATCCTCTGCGACTTCTTCGTCGGTAATGTGTTCGCTGAGGCAGTCGGTGAGTTTCCGATCACAAGCGGTCGCGTCTTGAGTGATTTCTTGCAGGATTAGCCAATCTGCCGGGTTTTCAGCATCGATGCGCAGGCCGCCTGCGAGTGTGGGGGAAGCTTTCACGCGGCTTTTTCCAGTGAGGATTTGAGCTGATACGACTGAAGTTGTTGCACGTAAAACTCCGCCTTTTCGCGCTGGCCAGTCCACACAATCGAGCGCCCTTTTTGATGCACCTGCATCATCAGGATCGTCGCTTTCTTTTCATCGTAGCCGAAAATTTTCATCAAGACGTAGGTCACGAAGGCCATCAGGTTCACCGGATCATCATGGACAAGCACGTTCCACGGCACGTCCTGTGCGGTCTCGATGCGGGTCAGGGTGGAGGTTTCGGAATCGGACATGGTCACACGAGTGCTGCGGGTTCTGGCGCGTCGATCCACTTGCCGTGCTCACGAATCAGCTCGGTGAGGCGTTCGACGGCTTCGCCTTCTGGGATGTTGAATTTCACCGGAGTTTTCCCGACGTAGAGGTTGATCTTGCCGGGTGCGCCGCCGACGTAACCGAAGTCCGCATCCGCCATTTCTCCCGGGCCGTTGACGATGCAGCCCATCACCGCGATGCGCACGCCTTTGAGATGGCCGGTGGCGGCGCGGATTTTCTGGGTGGTGGATTGCAGGTTGAAGAGTGTGCGCCCGCAGCTCGGACAAGCGACGTAGTCGGTTTTGAAAATGCGAGTGCCGGCGGCTTGTAGGATGTTGTAGGCGAGGCGCAGCGATTGGCCGGGCGCGGTCTCGCCTCGGACCAGAATCGCATCGCCGATGCCATCGCACAGCAGCGAGCCGAGGTTTTGCGCAGCGGGCAGCAGCGCATGGAGAAAATCTTGGTTTTCCGTGGGTGGCTGGAAGGTGTCTTTTAACAAAATCGGATGCCGCGCTTGCACTCGCGCTGCGAGCAGGCGGAACGCGGGGATGACATCCAGCGACGTGTGATCCGCGACTGTGATGAGGCAGGGCTCGGTGCGCTCGTTGAGTTCCGCGACTGCGGCGGGGTCTTGCGGATCGATTTCCACCACACCGGATTTCTCGAAAATGATCTCCGGTTTGAAATCGCCCATCGAAGCGATTTTGTGCGCCAGAGCGTTCCAGCGGTCTTGGGTGGTGAATACCCGCACGGTATGATCACCGCCGAGAGCATGACCCATGATCTCAATGGCAGAACTACGACGACGCTCGTAGCTGAAAGGATTGTAGGAAGGCGTGAATGGAGTGGTGGCTGGGACTTGCAAGTCACGGTCACCCTCATAGGGGGCGACCAATTCTTGGGCGACGGGGATTTCGTGGATGGAGTCTTCGGTGAGCGATACGCGGATGGTATCGCCGATGCCGTCTGCGAGCAGCGAGCCGATGCCGATGGCGCTTTTGATGCGGCCATCTTCGCCATCGCCGGCTTCGGTCACGCCGAGGTGGATGGGGTAGTTCCAATCCGGCCCTTCGGCAAATAAGCGGGCGACGAGGAGTCGGTAAGCCTCGATCATGACTTTGGGATTGGAGGCTTTCATTGAGAAAACCAGTGCGTGGTAGTCATGATCGCGAGCGATGCGGGCGAATTCGAGCGCGCTCTCGACCATCCCGAGCGGCGTATCGCCATAACGGTTCATGATCCGGTCCGAGAGCGAGCCATGATTGGTGCCGATGCGCATGGCGCGGCCGTTGTTTTTGCAGAGCAGCACCAGCGGCGTGAATTCCTCGCGGATGCGCTCCAGTTCTTCCTCGTATTGCGCATCGCTGTATTCGCGGATTTCGAACTTCTTCTTATCCGCGTAGTTGCCGGGATTGACGCGGATTTTTTCCACCCATTTGGCGGCTTCGAGCGCGGCGTCGGGTTTGAAATGGATGTCTGCGACGAGTGGCACCTCGCATCCAGCGGCGCGGACTTCGCGGGTGATGTTCTCCAAATTTGCGGCATAGACTTTCGTTTGCGCGGTGATGCGGACGATTTCGCAGCCCACTTCTGCGAGCCCGAGCACTTCCGCCACGCAGGCGGCGGTGTCGCGGGTGTCGGAGGTGATCATCGATTGCACGCGGATCGGATTCGCACCGCCGATGCCGACATTTCCGATGCGCACCTCGCGCGAGAGGCGTCGGCCAT
>JBGSLX010000408.1:0-5367 GCA_041740475.1 Akkermansiaceae bacterium
CACCGGTCAAGGTCAGGCCATCGCCAGCAACGCAGCGAGCGACGTGCGCGTCTTAGTCGTCGGGAATCCCTGCAATACCAATTGCCTCATCGCCATGAACAACGCCGATGGCGTGCCCAACGATCGCTTCTTTGCCATGACGCGCCTCGATGAGAATCGGGCAAAAAGCCAGCTTGCCGCCAAGGCTGGAGTCCATGTCTCGAAGGTCACGAACCTCTGCATCTGGGGCAACCACTCCGCCACGCAGTATCCAGATTTCACCAACGCCAAAATCGATGGCAGCCCGACCACGGAGGTCATTTCGGACATCGACTGGCTCAAGGGCGACTTCATCAGCACCGTGCAACAACGCGGAGCCGCGATCATCAAAGCCCGTGGCGCATCGTCCGCCGCTTCCGCTGCCAATGCCGCTATCGACACCGTGATCAGCCTCATCACCCCGACCCCTGCTGGCGATTGGCATTCTGTCGCGATTTGTTCAGACGGCTCATACGGCATCGAAAAAGGACTCATCGCCTCCATGCCGATCCGCACCATCGAGAATGGCAAATGGGAAGTCGTGCAAAGCCTGCCAGTCGATGCATTCAGCCAGTCCAAAATCGACGCCACCATCGGCGAACTCAAAGAAGAGCGCGATGCGGTGAAATCTCTGCTTCCGAGCTAAGCCGCACCAGACTGCCACTCATTCCATCCCCGCTGCCGCATTCGGTAGCGGGGGTGTTTCGTTTCGAGCCGGTTTGCTTTTGCGGCGGTCTTTTTCCAAGACCATCGCGATGAAGCCGAAGACCAGCATGACCGCCATGCAGGAATAAAAGGCCCAGATGGTGTTTTTCCCGGCGGTGAATCCATAGTTGTGCAAGCCGACTCCGAGGAAATTGACGTGCCACCATGAGAACGTGACGACGATCGCGGTAAATATCGAAGCGAGGTGGATGCCCCATTCGCGAATGTAGCCACCAAGCCGGGCGTGCAGAATCGCCAAGGTCCACAGAACGATCAGCAATGCGCCGTTTTCCTTCGGATCCCAGCCCCAGAAACGCCCCCATGAGTAGTTCGCCCACACACCGCCGAGCACGGTGCCGACCAGCGACAAGAACAGGGTAAGACACAACATGCCATAAACCGCTCGTGTGAATGCGCGGCGCAGATCTTTATCGCCGCCATCCAGCCCTAGCCCGCACAGCAGCACAAAAACCACTGAAAGAAACGCGCTGAGAAACCCCGCCGAATATCCCAGCGTGATGGTGATGACATGCGTGGTGAGCCAGAAATTCGAGTCCAGCACCGCGACCAGTGGATCCATGTGGTCGCTGGCGTCTCCCAGTTCATAACGCCGTGCGAGCAAAATCAGGGCCGTGCCAAGAATGGGCGCAAGGCCCAGCGCGAATCGCCGCCGCGTCATCCACTCCACAATCAACGCCAGCAAAACCACCGTAGCTCCGATGAAGATGATCGTGTCATACAAATTTCCAACCGGTGGTCGCTGCATGATGATGCAACGTTTGACGATGGCGATAGTGCAATAAATCAGACCAATTCCGGTCGCAGCGAGAGTGGTCGAAGCGAAAATCCGCCCCGCAACATGGTTTCCGAATCCCCACATTCCCAATGCCGCCAGCGTGCCGATGAGGAAAAACACCAAGGCATATAAGAACCAGTTTTTGCGGTAGTATTCTGCCTCCAGCACGACCCCACGATATTCGCCACGCGCGATCGCTCGCTGCACCAAGCGCTCCCGCATTTTCACGAATTGATCGCGAAATTCCGTCTCATCCGCAGCTCCAGCTCGCGCGGTCGATTCGAGGCTTCTGATATCATCGATGGCAGTGGTCGGCTCTTTGTCCTCGCCGCTCATCACGTCCATGATCGCATCTCCCGCGCTTTTCCAGTTCGTGACGGCAGGGTCCACCGGCGGCAGCATGAACAAGCCAGATTTGGCGAGGCTGGAGGCATCGAGCACTTGTTGGAGCAAGTCTTGAAGGTGCGGCTCGATGTTTCCACCATCGGCGCGGCTGTCGTTCACTTGCTGGCGGATTTGCGGCGCAGTCGCCATCAGCGCACTCACATCCGCGCGTTTGTCAGGATTCCCGTTTTCCCCGCTGCCGTGCAGGATGATTCCGCTGCGGGCAAAGCTGAACCAGCCGAGCAAACTTTCATAAGTCCGGAAATTCGCCGCCAAATCCAAGATCTGCGTCTGAAGCGGATCGCGCTTCTTCGAATCGATCTCCTGATACGATTGCGCCAGCTCACCGAGCTTTTCCCTGCCTGATAAAATATCCGAGTAGCTGTAGCGGTCGCGCTTGCCGCGGATGGGCACGCCAATCGCCTCCAGCGCGGCTGAGTTATCAATCCGGAAGGTGGGCTGATGAATCGCCAGTTGCGGACGAAACAACACATCGAGCAGCCACGCCGTGGGCTTGATCTTGTATTCGGTCCCCTTGGAATCCTCGATTTTCATCGAGCGCGCTCCGTGCAGTCGGAGCATGGTGAAGCCCGCGTACGTCGATAGTGGCTTGATGCGCCCGCCGTCTTGAACTGGCAGCGTCTCCGCGACCGTGAGCGTTTCAGCGGTCCATGGTTCGAAGTTTTCCACTTTCCGCACCTCGCCCTTGGGCATGTTGTCCAAGACGAGATTGTGGAAAACCAAGGCCAAGCTGAGCATGGCGAGGATGGCAGCGACCCAGCGGCCAGAGCGAAATGAAATGTCAGACATGGCGTTTTTTGCGTTTGGGAGATGCCAAATACGAACCGAGCTTCACCAAGAAGGTGACCAACATGCCGAAGGTCACCACATACAGACTGTACTCTGGCCAGCGGTCCGCCGGGTTTTTCACGACCTCAAAAACGGAATACATGCGCTGCCCGGGACCGGCACCCGGAGGACCATAGCTCGCTTGGAAAAACGTCAGTCCTTCATAACGCATCGGCTCGTTCATTTGGATGGTCACCTTGGCCTCGCTGTCGTTTTCGATCCGCGTGACCTTACTGACAAACTTCGAAGGCTTCATCGTTCCCGGGTGAAACTCTGCGGTGAATTGATCCAACTTCACCTCGAACGGCATCGGCCACAAGCGCTTGCGCATGTCCACCGTGAAGGTGCGGTCGTCGTGCTTGACCGTGAACGGATGAAAACTCGCGCCCGCGAGGATGAACGGGTCCGACTTTTTCCCGTCGCGGAAAACGATGCGCGCGTAACAAGCCGCCGCGTTGGCCTCGGCATTGATCTCGTGCGGCCGTTCCATCAGATAATACCCGTCTGCCTTCAATTGTCCGGCGTCTGGGGCGCGCTCGGTGATCGCCACGGGCAGGGCATTTTTGAGATAACCGCCGATTTCGAGGTCGAATGGCATTTCCGGCAAACGAAACAGCCGGGTGTTGCCCGCGTCCAGGTCAGTCAGGAATTTCCCACGGATCACATGAAAGGCATCGGCCGTGCCATCTTGGATCTCCGCCACTTCCACCACGTACTCAAAATAATCCTCCGCCGTATCGCTCGATTCGCCCTCGCCGACGGCCATGTTGCCGCGCTCCGAGAAGTGGTGAGCCACGCCACCCGCCACCAGCATGAAAATGATCCCGAGGTGGGAAATCAAATTGCCAGCGTGTTTCCAACCTTTGCGCAGCCGGATGACGCCGCCCAGAATGAGATTCAGCAAAAGCAGCGCACCCACCCAGTAGCCGCCGGGCAGCGGCAATGGCACGATCTTGCCTTTGAGCTCTGGCAACAGCACCACCGAACGCCAATCAAAGTATTTCTTGAGCGTGGGATAGAGCCCGTATTGCACCTGCTCCAAGGTCGCGAACCACGTCAACAATCCCAGTATCAGCAAGAGAATCGTCGCGAGGCCAAAGCCCGATAAGACATCAAAGATTCGCCCACCCAGCGAGCGGGGCGGCTTACCGGGTTTAGGAGCTGTGGGTTCAGTATCGGATTCCATCATCAGGAAAAAACGTAGCGGATGGGTTAAACGGGAAAATCAGTCGATCATTTCCAAGCCATTGGCAAAATTTTCGAGCACTGGACGAGCGGCTTCCACTTCCGCCTTGGGGCCGACCATTTTCACAGTGAGAATTTCCCCGCGCATGGATGCGACCACTCCGGCGAGTGCGAATCCCGGCTTGGGCGGCGCTCCCATACCAGATGCGTATTCGCCTGCCGCCTCCACCCAAGTGCCGCTTCCACCCGCGATGGGTACCGTCCGCAGTTTTTCCAAGCCTGCCTGATCGACCGCCGCTGCGTTGAACTGCGCCAGCCAGCGATTGACGTTATCCAGCACCGATCCCGCTGACCGGGAAACCCAGACCTCGCCCATGCCACTCTCGCCGAAGCTGTAGTTTAATAAGCGAAACTGCGACGCGGGCCGGACCAGCCAACCTTCCGGCGTCTCACCTTTCACCGGGCTCGGCTTGGCATCGCGGAATCTCTCATCGCTGGTCGCGAAAAGTTTGGGAGCCTTGTCCCGGGTGGTCACCGCACGCGTCTCAGTCACCACGATTTCTTTCGGCTTCTCACACGATGAAAGCATGGCCGCACCAGCGCAAACACACAGCAGAAAAGCTTTCATGCCCGCCGATAGCCCCGCATGACTACCCGCGCAAGCGGAAACCCGCCACGAAAATTGAGGATGGCACACGCCGTCCGTGCCAGCGTATTTTCCCCCACATGCTTGCATTTTCGACCTGCTGGAACAACAGCCGCCACTCGGATGGTGAAACGATGATCGAGGAAATCGTGGACCTCGGCTTCGACCACATCGAGCTGTCCCACGGTATGACCATCGCCAAGCTACCGGGCATCAAGAAAGCATTCGATCGCGGACTCTTCACCTGCGTCGGCGTTCACAACTTTTTCCCCTCGCCTGTGGAAGTGATGATCGATGCGCCAGATGCCTACGAATTTACATCTCACCGGCCCAGCGATCGCCAGCGGGCGATGGACATGACCCTGCGCACGCTCGAAACGACCGCTCAGTTCGGCGCTCGCTACCTCGTCCTCCACATGGGCTCCGTGCCGATGAGTCCGAAAAAATGGACCCGCCCACTCACTGCCGCGCTCGCCGCTGGCGATGGCCACAGCCGCAGCTTCACCGATTCCAAGATCGCCTTCGTCAAAAAGCGCGAAAAAATCGCCCCGCTCTATTACCAACGCGCCATCGAAGCACTCGAGTCCATCAGCGAAAGGGCCGAAGAATTCGGCATCAAGCTCGCCATCGAATCTCGCTCGCGCTTCGAAGACATGCCCACCGAGCGGGAAATGATCCGCCTGCAAGACCACTTCGCGGACAACCCATGGGTCGGCTATTGGCACGACTTCGGCCACGTTCAGCTCAAGCACAACCTCGGCCTGCTCGATCACACGGAATGGCT
>JBGSLX010000409.1:0-3204 GCA_041740475.1 Akkermansiaceae bacterium
CGCAGGTTCGCCGCACCGGGCTTCGCCTTGGGGATTACTCCTTTCGACGCCGGATTGGCTACATGTTGGACACTTATTTGACATGTTGATCACATTTCAGATCAATAGAGATGACAGGCTTGGCCTGACGCACCTGAAGACACGGAAAAAGAAGGATTGCTGTAATGTGTGATGGAATTCTTGCGAGTGGTTGTGATTAGGACTCCAACACCATGACCCTCAGTGTGTTTGGTGTATTCCGTGGTTCGCATTTCCAGATTTAGATTGATGGGTTTGTGTGCGGGATTGAGAGGATGCGGTGGGCTGCCATGGCTGCGCCGAAGCCGTTGTCGATGTTGACGACGGTGAGTCCTGAAGCGCAGGAGTTGATCATGCCGAGCAACGCGGCGACTCCTTGAAATGCTGCGCCGTAACCCACGCTGGTGGGCACTGCGATGATGGGTGCTGCGATCAAGCCACCGACGACGCTGGGCAGAGCGCCTTCCATCCCCGCGACGACGATGACCACCGAGGCGCTGCGAATTTCCTCAATTCGTGCCAACAAACGGTGGATGCCAGCCACGCCGATGTCACGGTGGCGACTGACTGGGTGACCGAGAAAATTCAGAGTCGCGCAGGCTTCTTCCGCAACGGGTAAATCCGAAGTGCCGGCACAAACCACCGCGACCTGAGCATCACCGCGAGTCGGCAAGGCGCGGATTGAGAGCGTGCGGCTGACAGGGTCATAAGCTGCTTCGGGCAGGGCGGCGAGCACGGTGGTCGCGTGTTCAGTGGCGAGTCGGGTGCCGAAGGCTGCGCCGTTTGCGGCGGCGAGCGCACGCATGTTGTCGATGATTTGTTGGGGCGTTTTGCCCTGACAATAAACGATTTCGGGAAAACCCTGTCGTTGGAGTCTCTCGGGATCGAGCTGGCTGTGGGGAGTTTCATTCATGGCGGACGACTCCGTGAAGTGGCTCGTTCATGCTGCCAGAGCGGAAGCCTTCGAGGTCGAGTGAAACGTAGGTAAAACCAGCTTGTTTGATGGCATCCACAACGTTTTCCCGCAGTTCGAGCAAACGAGGAATGAGCGAAACTTCGATTTCGACTCGGGCGACGAGTCCATGGTCGCGGACGCGGCACTGGCGAAATCCGAGTGCCTTGAGTGCGGACTCCGCTTGGTCGATGCGGGTGAGTTTTTCAACCGTGACAGGCGTGCCGTAGGGAACGCGGGATGAAAGGCAAGCTGCGGCGGGTTTGTCCCAGACGGCCAGTCCGAGTTCGCGCGCCCACTCGCGGATTTCCATTTTGGTTACGCCCGCTTCGGCGAGAGGACTGCGCACGCCATGCTCGCGGGCGGCGCGGCGTCCGGGGCGATAATCGCCTTGGTCGTCGGCATTCGTGCCGTCGATGACCACCGCGAATCCCTCACGCGCGGCGAGTGCGGTGAAGGTGCTGTAGGCGGTGTCTTTGCAATGAAAACAACGGTCCGGCGCGTTGGCGGCGTAGGCTGGGTTGTCGATTTCATTCGTGGGCACCTCGATGTGACGGATGCCGACGGCCTGCGCTGCGCTGCGTGCGTCCTCCAGTTCGCCGCTCGCGAGACTGGGTGAAACGGCGGTGGCGGCTGCAGCTTTTGGGCCTAAAATTTTCGCCGCAAGCGCTGCAAGCAGCACGCTATCCACGCCACCCGAACAAGCGACTAGCACGCTGCCGAATAAGCGCAGCAAGCTTTCCACTCGCTGGCGGCGTTCCGTGGTGACATCGCTAATCTCCATCGGCGCATTCATAACCCACAACGCCCGATCCTCAAATGGTATGTTCCACCCCAGGCTCCGGCACGATCAGCTCGGAGTCGGGCAGGCGTCGTTGCAAATCCGCGCGGAACCACCCCACGGCGTCGTCATCGCCATGAACGAGGAAGATTTTTTTCGGGGTCAAACTCGCCGCGTAATCGGCAATCGCCTCGCGGGTGGAATGACCGCTGAAGTCGAAAATACGCATCTCACAGCGCAGCGGGACGCCTTCGTGAGCGTCGTCGAGTTTCACCTGAGATCCGTGTTTGGCGACGCGGATGCGACCGCCGGGCGTCTCGGGGTCTGCGTAGCCGACAAAGAACAGACCGTTGCGCTCGTTTTCCAAAAAGCCTTGGCGCGCGAAGTTATTGGAGACGGTTTTTTCCGACATCATGCCGCTGGAAAGCGCGTAAATGCAGCCGGGTCTCAGAGTGATCGGGCCGATGCGTTTGCGCCCGCTGCCTTCGATTTCCATGTCCTTGAGGAAACGAAATCCCGGCAGATGACGACGCGAAACCTCGCTGTAGCGGTCGTAAATGTGGGTCATTTTCGTGCTGAGCCCGCCGATGTGAACTGGCGTATCTTTTGGCACCAGGCCCTCTTTTTTGAAGCGGTGGATCATGCCAAGCACCTCTTGGGTTTTGCCCATTGCGAACACTGGGATCAGCACCGAACCCTTGCGGGCCAGCACGTTGGCGATGGCTTCAGCTAGCGCATTTTCCTCTGAACGGCGGCTGTAATTTGCGGGCCGTGCTTGCGCACCGCGGGTGGTTTCCACGATCAAGGCATCGACATGCTCGTTCGGAAATAAGGCGCCTTTTTGCAGCGTGCTGTGCTCAAAATTGATGTCGCCGGTGTACATCACGCGTTTGCCTTCCGACTGGATCGTCACGCCCACCGAGCCGAGAATGTGCCCGGCATCGTGAAACGTGGCACGCATGGTGCCATCGCGGTCGAGATCGAATGGCCGCTCGATGCCGCGCGCTTCGAAGATTTCTGTGATGCGGTCTAGGTCGCGATGCTCGAACAATGGATACTCGGTGATGCCGTGCTCGATGCGCTTGGATTGCATCACGTTGACCGAGTTGTGAAGCATCGCGGTGGCCAGCTCGGCAGTCTCCAGAGTTAGGAAAACTTTGGCCGCAGGCTGCTCGGAAAGCAGCACCGGCAGTGTGCCGACGTGATCGAGGTGAGAATGCGTGATCACCACGGAGTCCACCGATCCGCTCTCCAGATACTCGTAGTGAGGCAGTGCCTCCGCGCCCTCATGTTTCGGGTGCATGCCCGCATCGAGCACGATGTTGGCGGATTGGTTTTGGAGGAGATAAGAATTCGCACCGATTCCGGCGTGACGACACAGGCTTTTAAAAATCATGAGGATTGGAGGGGCACCATGACGAGCTTCAGAAGTTGTGTCAACGCGGTGAAATTT
>JBGSLX010000410.1:0-7649 GCA_041740475.1 Akkermansiaceae bacterium
TGCGGAATCGCGGCGGTGCGGCTGCGCAAGCCATTGGCCTACTATCACGACCGCTACGGCAGCAGTCTGTGGGGATTCAATAAGCTGTTTTTACTAATGGAAAAGCAGCACAACCGAGGTCATGACGGCACTGGCATCGGCAGCGTGAAGCTCAACATGCCCATCGGCCTTCCGTACATTTACCGTCGCCGTGGCATCGAGAAAGACGCGCTCGCCGAGATTTTTCGTAAGGAACTCAAGAATTTCTACAAGCTGGCTCGGAAAGGCATTTTGAACGAAAACGATCCGGAAAGTGTGAAACGCCAGTTTGATTTTGGCGGCGAAATCCTTGTCGGGCATTTGCGATACGGCACTTCTGGTGAATTTGATGAAGGTTCGTGTCATCCTTACCTGCGCCGCAGCAATTGGCCGACGCGCACGCTCATGGTCATGGGGAATTTCAACATGACCAATGCCGCCGAGCTCAATGAAGTGCTCATCAACCGCGGCCAGCACCCCGTTTTCGGCACTGACACGCAGACGGTTCTCGAAGAAATCGGCTACCACCTCGACGAGCACCACACGGCGCTCTACCGCCAACTGCACAGCGAGGGCGTGCCCGGCGCTGAGATGCCGGTGAGAATTTCACCCGCGCTTGATGTACCTCGTCTGGTCAGCGAATCCGCTGCGGCGTGGGACGGCGGCTACACCATTTGTGGAGCCATCGGCAACGGTGACATGTTCGTGATGCGTGATCCTCGTGGCATTCGTCCCTGCTACATGCTGATGAACGACGAGGTCGTCGCATTTGCTTCGGAGCGAGTGCCTTTGATGACTGTTTTTGAAGTCGATGCCGCCGATGTCAAAGAGGTCAGTCCCGGATCCATCATCTGCATCAAGGCGGATGGCAAGATCACCGATACGGTCTTTGCGCCGCCACAGCGTTACACGCCTTGCTCGTTCGAGAAAATCTACTTTTCGCGGGGCAATGACCCTACGATCTACCGCGAGCGGAAGGCACTGGGTGCCGCGCTTGTTTCTCAAATCGTCGATTCCATCGGTGGTGCTTTTGATAAAACGATTTTCTCATTCATCCCAAACACCGCAGAAACCGCGTATTACGGACTGATGGACGGCTTGCGTTTGCACCGTCGCAAGGAAGTACGTGATGCCGTTCTCAGTGCAGCCGACACAGGAACTCTGACGCCAGAGTTGGTCGATAGCCTCATCATGCACAATTGGCCGCAGGGTGAAAAAATCGCCAACAAGGACATCAAAATGCGCACCTTCATTTCTCAGGAAAAGGGACGCAATCAAATGGTGTCCCACGTGTATGACATCACGTACGGTGTGGTGAAACCCGGCGACTACCTCGTGGCGTTGGACGACTCCATCGTCCGCGGCACCACGCTCAAACAATCGATTCTCAAAATCCTGGCGCGCACCAAGCCTTCCAAGATCGTCATCTGTTCGACCGCTCCGCAAATCCGCTACCCGGATTGTTACGGCATCGACATGTCCGAACTCGGCAAATTCATCGCCTTTCAAGCGGCTGTCGCGCTCCATCGCCGCGCAGGACGCCAATGGCTGTTGGATGAAATTTATGATCAATGCCGCGAGGAACTGAAACTACCGTCTTCCGAGCGCCGCAATCGCGTGCAAAGGGTCTATGAAAATTTTTCCGAAGCCGAAATCTCCGCTGAAATCAGCAAGATGGTCTATCCAGAACACATCGGCTGGCACGGCGAGGTGTTGATGATTTTCCAAACCATCGAGAACTTGCACGCGGCTATCGATGGAGATTGCGGCGACTGGTACTTCACCGGCAACTACCCCACACCCGGCGGCTACGCGATGGTCAATCTCGCGTACATCCGCTGGTATGATGGCCTGGGCGGTCGCAGTTATGACCTGCCGCTCTAACCCACCCGAGGTCGGCAATGAAGGAACTAATTGAAGAGCTCGAACGTTGGGGCGCGGATGTCATTTTTGGTCGGGCTAAGGGTTTCCGCGCTTCGCTTGCTCGGTTTTTCATGTGGACGCTGTCGGGAATCTTTCGGGTGCTGGTGGCGCTTCGGCTCTGGCTTTTCCGCAGCGGCTGGGTTTCTCAGCACCACCTCGGATGTCAGGTCATCGCCATAGGAAACATCACTGTGGGTGGCACAGGCAAGACGCCCGTGGTTGAGCTGTTGGCGCGCTCACTCCGCGACCGCGGGCGCAATGTGGCCATCCTCTCGCGCGGCTATAAAAGCAGCAAACTCGAACGTCCGCAGCGCTGGCGCGATGCCAGTGGCAAGCCCATTCCAGACGAACGAATGCCCAAGATCGTCTCCACCGGCGAGGCGCTTCTGCTGGACTCCAAGCACGCGGGGGACGAGCCGTTCATGCTCGCTCGCAATCTGGATGGCGTCTCGGTGGTGGTGGACAAGAACCGGGTGAAAAGCGGGCTTTTTGCGATTGAGCATCTCGCCGCAAACACGCTGCTGCTGGATGATGGCATGCAGTACCTTCATCTCGCACACGGCATGGACATTGTGCTGGTGGACGCAGGCACCCCCTTCGGCACCGGTTCCCTGCTGCCGCGGGGCACTCTGCGCGAACCGCCCAAAAACCTCTGCCGCGCGAGTTATATCTTACTCACCAAGTGCGATGGCTCCCCAAACGACGAATTGATCGCTCGCATTCGGAAATACAATCAAACCGCCGACATCATCGAGTGCGCTCACGGGCCGATCCATCTCGAAAACGTATTCACGCGCGAGCAGCACCCACTCGGACTTTTAGAGGATAAATGGGTGGGAGCCATCAGTGCCATCGCCGTGCCAGAGGCTTTTGAAGGCGCGTTGCAAAAACTCGGTGCACGCGTTGAAATCCGCCGTTGCTTCTCAGACCACCACCGCTTCACCCGCAAGGATGTCGATCAATTCATGCAACGCTGTGTCGAGCGGGACATGGAACTGATTCTCACCACTGAGAAAGATGCGGTGCGTTTCCCGCGCCCATCTTCGCTGGATGTGCCGGTGCTTTTCCTACGCATCGAAGTGGAAATTCTGAAAGGCAAGGAAGCTTGGGACGACCTGATTCGCCGCATTTGTAGTCCCCAGCCGGCGTTTGATTCCGTGCTGCGATACCGCCACGCATACCGCATCTAATGTCGATCTTTAGATCAATTGGTCTGCCTGCCACAGCGTTTCCACCACGACATCCGCTCCGTAAGACGCCAGTTCGTTCGTGTTGAATCGGCCAGTCGCCACTGCCAAGCAGCGCGCACCGATCGCCTTGGCACAGGCGATGTCCTTAGGTGTGTCTCCGATCACCCATGTTTCAGCCGGGTGAAATGCTCGGCTTGCATGAGCTGTTGCACGCTCCATCGCGATCGGGCCGAGTTCATTGCGGTCGTGATGGTCACAGCCATAAGCACCGAATGCGAAGTAGGAATCCAAGCCGTAGTGGCGGACTTTCGTCGCCGCTCCACCTTCACAGTTTCCAGTCAGAAGCCCGACCGTGCTATGATCGCGGGCCGCGAGTGCATTCAACAATTCACACACTCCATCCAGCACCCGACCGGAAAAACCGCCGTGCTCAAGGTTCCATTCAAGCCGCTGCTGATAACATGACAAATAATCTCTGACGCGCTCGCCAGTGGCCTCGATCGCAAAATACTCATACAAACCAAACACGATGCCGAGGTCTGTAGCTCCCGCGAGATCCAGCACGGGTCCGGCTTCGCCAAAAATTTCGCGGTTGGCTTGTTCTAACGCTGCGATCCCAGCGCCGCCAGTATCCACCAAGGTGCCATCAATATCGAAAAGATAGAGCATGATGGATGGGCGATGCTTTAGGCATTCGGATTCTCATCGCTCGGCTCGGGCGATTCGTCCTGCGCTTCGTCAGTGACTTCGTCAGGAACTTCATCCGGCACCTCGTCGTCGAATTCGGGCTCATCCGATGGCTCGTCATCTTCGAAATCATCTTCATCCATCAACTCGCCATGGAAGAGGTGGAACTTGCGCTTGCGTTGATGTTGCGGCAGCGGAGAAAGAATCATCGCCACGGCGCGACCGTTCAGGCGAGGGGGCTGATCCACTTGCGCGATGGCTTTGAGATCCTCTATGATGCGATTGAGCATCACGAAACCCAAATCCTTGTGCGCGTTTTCGCGTCCGCGGAACTGCAGCACAAAGCGGCACTTGTGATTGCTATCGAGGAAACCTTCCGCCCGGCCCATCTTGATATTGTAGTCGTGCTGGCCCGTGCCGACGCGGAATTTCACTTCCTTCATCCGAGTGGAACTCTTCGACTTCTGTTTCTTGAGCTTCGCCTGCTCGTATTTGTATTTGCCGTAATCGACAATCTTACAAACCGGCGGGTCCACTTGACCTGCGATCTCGACGAGGTCGAGCCCGAGCGCTTGCGCCCTAGTCAAGGCATCGCGAGCACTCATGACTCCGAGCTGTTGACCATCGGCAGTGACGACGCGGACTTTGGGGGCGCGGATTCGGTCGTTGATCCGCGTCATGTCGCGGAAACGACCCCTATTTTGGTCTTTTTTCTGTGGCTTAGCGATGGCTTTGTCCTCCGGTGGGTGGATGCGACATAACGCGGCGATCACAGCCTGAGCCATCACGCGGGTGCGTTACGAAGAATGATGCGAAACGATGGAACGGGCACAAAGTCATGCTGTGCGGACAACAAAACCCCAGCCGCGATGGCGACTGGTTGGGTTTTTGATGATAGATCGTTTCTGGAAAGTCATGAATCGGCTGGGTGCCGTGAATGGCCGCATAACGGCTGCACTGGCTTAGAGAACCACAGTCATGCGGGCAAGTTTCTTTTTTATGCGTTTTTGAAACCGTATTTTGCCATCGCTTGAATGCTCATTTTCCCTATTGCCAAATTGCGAAGTGTCGGTTTACGTTCCGCCCGCCGGAGGCCCAAGGGCCACGCAACAGCCTTATAGTGTAATGGTAACACCCCGGATTTTGATTCCGTTATTCTAGGTTCGAATCCTAGTAAGGCTATTTGTCAGGTGAGCTGAGGTAGGAAGAGATAACGATTACGACCTATGATCGCGTTGGTGTAACTCTCAGTTGCGGTTCCAGACCCTCGTGATCGGTTCGAATTACATCGGACACTGCTTTGACCGTGGATGACCAGATCAAGCTCGGTTGCGGCGGGCTGCGATGAACGAGCGGATCGCTGAGATAAAAAACACGCCGCAGGAGATAAACAAAAGCACGGAGCCTTGGACGGATGCTTGGGAGAAATCAAAACCGCGCACCTTGATTGGCATGTAGGCACCCACCATGCCGATTAATGCGGCAAGCACTGCGATGTGCATCGCGTGTTTGTGCAACGATGGTTTGAGTGTCGAAACCAGCCAAGCGACCAAAAAGACAACGCCGATCCAAGCAGGGATGAGGGCAGTTTTCGATACGACGCCCGTCACGGCGTTAGGCGTGCCTTGGGTGTAGCCGTAGATTCCGACGAGGATGCAAATGATGGCAGTGATGAGTGTGAGGAGGCGCATGGGATATGTTTTTGTTGAGTGGCGTGACTTTCGCGAGCCGAGTGATGGCCGCAAGCCCGATGAATGCCAGACCACCATTTTCTAGGACGATTTTTTCGTCGTGATTTGAGAGCACCAAAAAATGAATAGGGAGATTGCATTATAAGAATAAATTGTCAGTTTCCGCCACGCTCACAAATGACAGTTATGATCTTGAACCAATGCCTCACCCGCTTTTTTGCCTGCGGCGTCCTGCTATTACTGGCCAACTGCGCCAACCAGCCAGCGACTCCTAAGCTCGACCCGAGCGGCAAGCCGATCAACCCGCACCCTCCGGGAACTTATGCGCATTTCACGGCGGAGCCCACTTATCCGAAAACTCATTCGGTATGGAAAGACGAGTCACTCCTCTCACGCACCGATCCCTCAAATTCCCATCTTAAGATCAATCTCAGCACTCAGCGGGGTTTGCTGATGAACGGTGAAGAAGTCGTGATCGATTACCCGATTTGTTCCGGCACGAAAAGCCATCCCACACCACCGGGAACCTATCCGATCACCGAAAAAATCATCGATAAAAGCTCAAACCGTTACGGCAAAATGTATGATGCAGAGGGCAACCTGATCGATAGCGACGCGGATGCTTTCAAGGATGCCATTCCCGAGGGAGGTAAATTTGTTGGTGCACCGATGCGATACTGGATGCGCCTGACACCCGATGGCGTGGGCCATCACATTGGCCCAATTAGGAGATATCCCGCTTCTCACGGCTGCATTCGAGGCCCAAGTGGCACGATCCCTACGGTATTCAATAAAGTGAAAATCGGCACCGTCGTGACCGTTGAGTGACCAACTGACAGGAAATCACTCTTCCATGAACTGGTTGTGACCTTTTTTCTTAAGGTCCTTCATTGACTCCAAAAGCCGGGTGGTCTCTTCCGTTTTGCCAGCGAGAAACGACAGTTCCAGCTCATTAAGCGTGACGAGCAACTGTCCCATCATTTTGCGGTATTCGGCAGAGGCCACCATTTTTTCTCGGCCCTCTGGCATTTTGACCAGCATTTCGGGCAATTCCCCGATGCTTTTGAGAACTGACTGTTGCGCCTCGCGCACCTGAGCTGCTGCTTTCTCGGGATCGCTCTCCTTACGAAAAGCCTTATAGGCATCGTCCAAAACTTCCATCTGCCTCGCCAATGGAGTGTGTTCATCGTCACCTGCGGCATTGGCGGAAATTTGCATGCACGTCACACAAGCCAGTAGGAAGAGTTGTTTTTTCATGAAGGTGATTGGAAAGATGAAGCGATCACGCGTCCACTACGTTTCGCTGAAAATCGAAAAAATTTGAGCGTTCAGAAATTCTGTGTGTGCAGTTTCAGTGATGAGTCTGAGGCGCTTTAGGCAACGCATATCGCTCGTCGAGTTGGTCTCGGCATTTCTGAGGAATTGATTTTCGGCTGTTTTGGCTGCATTTGCGCGGGTAAGCTCCGCACATGCCAAGGCAGCGCGATCCAGACGAACCGAAAATTTACTTTCTGCCGAACTTGATGACGGCGTGCAATCTGGCATGCGGATTTTTCGCGGTCTTGATGATCTTCCGTGGATTGGTGGAAGTGGGAAATGTGAAAATCCCGCCCAAAGAATACTACGAGCATGTCAAAAACTATTATGAGTATGCGATTTTGCTCATCTTTGGCTCGTGCCTTTTTGATTTGCTAGATGGGCGACTTGCACGGCTCGGCGGGCAGGAATCGCCATTTGGTCAGGAGTTTGATTCGTTGGCAGACATTATTTCGTTCGGCATGGCTCCGGCGATGTTGTTGTCTAAAGCCGTCTTGTTTCCGCTGGGAAATCTCGGGTGGGCGATTGCTTTGATCTATTTGGTCTGCGGCGCGATGCGTCTCGCGCGATTCAATTGTCTGGCAAATCTGCCGAAAAAACCGGGTCAATCGACGGATTTTCGCGGACTACCGATCCCGATGGCGGCGGGTTTTATCGCATCTTTGACATTTCTAATCATCGACCTGCACCAAAACGATCACGAGCTGGGATTCTGGAAATATGTGCTTGCGGGCGCGATGCTCGGGTTATCGTTGCTCATGATTAGCGATGTTCGTTACCCGAGTTTCAAAAAACTCGATTGGCGCACGCGCGGAACTTTGCC
>JBGSLX010000411.1:0-5809 GCA_041740475.1 Akkermansiaceae bacterium
GCAGAATGCGGTGCTGGAGACGTTCGGAGTAGCGCATGATCGGTAGAGGTGACGACTTGTTAGCTAAGCAGCTTTTCGCTGAAAGCCCTTCCAAGTGCAGTAAATGAGCGACAATCCTGCAAGCGGCAGCGCATAGCGGAACAGCGCCGTTTGGTAGCTGCCGAGCGCCTCATGCTGCATGGCGGTGAAAATCAGATAGACGACGTAGGCGATGTAACACGCGAGAAAGATCGCGCCATTCAGGCGACTGATGAGGTAGTTGGCAAAGAAGATCGGGAAACAAGCGACTGCCACAGCGATCATCACCGGGATGTCGAAACGCAGTGCCGCATCAGGAATGGGAATCCCGCTTGGTGACACAATCGAGCTCAAACCAATCACCGAGAGGATGTTGAAAATGTTGCTGCCCACCACATTTCCCACCGCGATGTCCCGCTCACCGCGCAGCGCGGCGACCACCGAAGTGGCGACTTCCGGCATCGATGTCCCGGCGGCAACGATGGTGAGACCGATGATTAATTCTGAGACGCCGAATGATTGGGCGATGGCGACGGCACTATCGACCAGCCATTTTGATCCAACAATCAGTCCGACCAAGCCGATGGCTAAAAAGCCGATATTTTTCCAAAAATTTGGCTTTTTTCCGCCGTCGCCAAACTCGTCTTCATACTCCGCTTTGACTTCCGCGCTGCTCTCCTTGCGGCTTTGGCGGATGAGAAAAACCGTGTAAGTGACCACACCACCAAAGAGTAAAATTCCATCGAGACGTCCGATCTTCCCATCTAAGCCAAGCAGCAAGAGTAGAAATGACACGCCGATCATCAGCGGCACATCGAAGCGCACCAATTGCTGCGCGACTACCAACGGAATGATCAAAGCGGAGAGCCCGAGGATAAACAGCACGTTGAAAATGTTGCTGCCGACCACGTTACCGAGGGCGAGATCGGCCTGACCTTTGTAGGCAGAAACCACGCTGACCGCGAGCTCTGGTGCGCTGGTGCCGAAGGCGACGACCGTGAGACCGACGACCAGCGAGGAAATCCCGGCCGCTCTAGCGAGACTGGCCGCGCCGCGCACGAGATATTCCGCGCCACCGACAAGCAGCACGAGACCGAGGATGAGAAAAATGATGTTGGAGGGTGTCATAGTGTATTTTGGGGGCGGCGGAGACTTGGTGAACCAGCCAAGCAGATCAAACGGATTCTCAGTTTGGTCAAATTTTCACTTTAGCGCAGAGCACGCATTTCTAAGAACTCCCCGGCTGGCTCGAATCCATGTTGCGGCTTGCGGGTCGGGTGGGCAGGTGGTTTCCTGCTGCCACGAATGCATTTGCGCCTGTCAGATCAAGATCTCGCGACATTAGTGGAAATGGTCAGCCTCGCCGCCAATGTGGCCTCATGGAATCAGAAGGAATCCGCGAGTGAAAAAATCGCTGCGTTTGAAGATCTCGAAAGCCGGATTCTGGAAAAAGCTGGCCACTCCGGGCTGAGCGAATGGATCGAGTTTGACGAGGAAAGCCAGCGCTTCCGGGTGAAGGAAGAGATGGAAGAGCGTTTGTTTTACCACGAGTGCTACGACGAGTTTCGCAATGAAAGTTTCTGGGACGAGCTGGCACTGCGCCTCGCCGACCGCGACCTTGCACGTGCCATCGGCCAGACGGCTTGGGATTTGCTCAGCGAAGAAGAACGCCGCGCCCGCACCTCAGCGTGGGAAAAACGCTACTGGGAAGAATTCACCAAACACGGCGTGGAGCGCGTGCTCGTGATCACTCCGCCCGGTGAAGGGTGAGTGAAGACGCGAGGCCGTCGTTTGAGATTTGAATGATTCACCGCGAAGGCACGGAGGTCGCGGAGGGGTCGCAAAGAAACGAGGCTGATAGTTTTCTATGACCATCAGACTTTTCTGCAAGTCATCCGCGCGTGTCGGACGAGCGCCCTTTCGTTTAATTCTATTAGGCTTGTTTCACTCATCTCCATGGCTGGATTCGTAGTATCCTCTTCTGTGAGGCAACAGGAATTCGAGATTTTTCCGCAGATTTTTCCTTGGATTATGAAACACAAAATGTTTTTCGGTTTCACGTTAATGGGAGATATAAATAACAATTTTTTAACCGCCAACAGCACCCCCCTATGTTCACCCAACTTGAGAAACAATTTACCTGCGGCCATTCCCGCCGTGCCCTTATCTGGACATCTCTTGCGTTGTCCTTGCATCCGCAAATGCTCACTGCCGCACCTGGTGACGAAATAGTCGGCGAGCAGCAAATCGACATACTAGGAGACCCTGATCTGGAGGGTTCGTTCTGGGATCCTGCGTTCTGGCGCAATCTCACTACACCACTGGAGTCACCAGTACTGCCGACCACCGCTAACGACACGTATTTCCGCAGGAAAAACTTCAACGGCACCCCACTGGCCGAACCTACCTCGGGCATGACATTGAAGACTGCCAAGGCGCTTGGATTCACCCCACCGAACCCAAGCCCGGTGCTTGGTTACATGTATTTTTGCGACAACGATATTCGCTTCGATGGCACTCCGGATGTGCCCAGCGATCCTCTGGGAACCCTCAAAATCGGTGACCCTGCGCTGCTGGAACTCGTCAACGCCTCATCGATCAATTTTGATCGCACGGTCGTACACACGGCAAATATCCGTATCACGGGTCGCTCCGGCATCCAAGTGACTGGTGACGTGAGCACGGCAGGTCATGCGCATAATTTTCACGATACCTCGGTGGTGCCTGAACTTCTCTACACTACTTTTGCGGAGCGTACAGGGGCAGGCCCTTTATCGGTCATCCTTGCCCGCGAGGATGCGAGTGTCTCGCTGAGTCTTTTCAACTACGACTTCGATCTACACCCCTCTGATCTGAACACGGGCAACGCCCCAGTGATACGCGCGGAGAGCGGGGGCCAAATTTCCTTGATAGAAACCACGCTCGACAGCCCGAGCGGTGTGATTTTTGACTCGGATGCTTCAACCGCGCACAGTTCCATCCTGCTGGGTTCCGTGACTTCCAGCGGCGTGGTGACAGGTGCCGATCCGCAGTGGATATTTCAGGCCACTGGCAACGGTGGTGTGCCCGCAGACCCCACAATTTCTGTGACGGGATCTTGCTTCTTCAGCGATCTGGCTGGGACATTTGCTTCTGCCACCGAAAGTGGCCAGATCGCATTTCTTGACGCCGTGCGGTTCGTCAATCCGAACAACAATTTCCGCGTTCTGGCGAATACTGGCGGCTCAGTCGAGTTCTCCTCGCTGGTGACCACGGACTTGTCTGCTGACGGTAGTGTTTCGCTCGACTGGTTAGCCTACACTGGCGGCGGACTGATCGACGGTGGCATGCCCGTAGGAGGATATTTTCACCTCAATGGCGCGGACCACTCGGTGTCAGTTTCGAGCGGTGGGGAAATCCGCATGATTCCAAATCTTGGCATCGATGCCGGGGCTACCCTTTCTCTTGAGGCCACCGGGGCCGATTCGGTGCTCGCGTTCCCGAACAGCTTCAACGTCGATGCATGGGACGACCATAATCCAGTAACTCCTCCAGGCAGCTACGGCAGCTACACGCTTACAGCGGATGAGGGCGCCACCATCAGGGGCGGAAAATTGTTGGACTTCGGGGGATTTTTCTATCCTGACATACGCAGCTTAACCTTTACCGGCCATGCGGACCCCTCCTCGGTCACTCTCAACAACGCCACGGCGGCCTATGCCTCCCTCTCCCTTGGGGATCAAGTGACAGTCTCCATCGGAGGCACGACCGGTTCCACCCTACAACAAGTCGATTGGAACCTAGGCTCCTCTTCCTCCCTAACCATGGATGGCGGGTCTTGGCAGCCCGAAGCTCTCGAAACTCTGTTTTATAGACAATCGCTTACCGTTGGGGGTGAGACTGGAGGATCCTCTGCTACTCTCACCGGTGCCACACTGTATCAGGTGGATGCATCGATTGGTGGTGGCATGGTTGAGCCCGGTCCGGGCGAACCAGCACCACCGCCATTCACAGTTTGCTCGCTCCTTGTCGATGGCGGCAGCACATGGACCGGCGCTCTGAATGCGGCGACACAGTTCACCGGCAAGGCCACCGTCACAATCACTGGTGCTGGCACTACCGCCGGTTTGCGATACGCCAACCTCGGAGCGATTGCTCAGCCAATTTTCGACTACGGGATGGGTGCGCCTACATTCAGCGGTGAGTTTTTTGTTAGCATTGGTGGCGAGGCTGAACTCTTTATCCAAGAAGGCGCGAGGCTCTCTATTGGCAGCTACGCCAACGCCTTTGGCACTTGGGACAGCCCTGATGATTTCAACCCTGCTGTGATGATGTGCAATGACTCAGATATCCACATCGACTCCACCTCTGCAGCATTCATTGGCGACGTGGCAGATGCCTCCGGGCTTGACTACGTCAATGGAGCCCTCGTCGTAGGTCCGGGCGGCTATCTGCTCGGAACTGGCACCATCTATGGTGCGCCTGTGGTTGGTCCTGCCCTCGTCAACGACGGTGGCACCATTTCCCCAGGATTTTCGCCCGGTACTCTTTCGGTGGATGGGGACTTTCTGATGGAAGCAGGCACTCTGATCATGGAGATCAAAAATGGCGACCCCGGCGGCTACGATGTGATCGCAGCCGATGAAATTACGATCAGTTCTGGCACCATCCGCATCAAACCCACCTTCGATTACGTGCCGGGTTCCGCTTTCTCTGTGGATCTCTTCCAAAGCCTCGGCCTCACCATTGATCCCTCAGTGGTCTTCGAGTTCGATCCCGCCTTTGACGGTGCCACCTTTGATCCATTGACCGGTATCCTTAGCGGTGGCTCCACTCCTGAAGATATCCTAGCAGAGGTGCTGCCTCCCTCTGGCAATACCGTGGAACTACCCTCTCTAACCCGCAACCCGGGTGGTTCCTCGGTTTATTCCTTCCGCCGCCTCGACTCTTCATTAAACACTCGCTCCCTCACTGTGCAGTGGTCCACTGACCTAGACTTCTGGAATGATATTGCGATTCCCTCGGAAAGCGCCGGATCCATTCTCATCGAGGACAACGGTTCGGAGCCTGATCTGATCAGCGTGACACTGCCGGACCCTGCCGCTGCGGAGAAATTTTTTGTCCGACTCATGGTCGAATGACCACATCTAGGTAACAATCATCTGGATGAAGTTTCTTGATTGGCGCATTAACCGCATGGCTGCTGATGATACAAGCCACGGGAAACTGGTCTAATATTCCCGTAACCTGCACTCTGCATTCATGAATTTAATTTCTACTTATTGAGCCTGACGCAGATGGCACCCTGCATTTACCCTTGCCTAAAGCGTGGCAGCACCAAGCCATCCGGGTGAGGGCGGAACTGGAGCCAGTCGGTGCGGTATCGGAGCGCAGGTTTGAGAATACTTCGAAAGATTTGAAAGGCTTTGGTTGTTTACGCGGGAAGATTTTTTTGTCCCCGGATTTCGATGAGCCGCTTGAAGACTTCAAGGACTACATGGCATGAGATTGCTGATCGACACGCACGCGCTGCTGTGGTTTTGCGAAGGAAGCCCCAACATGAGTCCAAAGACCCGGGCGGCAATGGAGGATGATTCGAACCAGTGCTTTGTGAGCCACGCATCCTTGGAGCAGACGCGGCTGGGTTCGAGGGTATTGGGTGTCGGCGTAGATGAGGACGGCTTGAGAAAGCGACAAGAGTGTCGCTTCTCCTAAGGTTCATTGCTTGGCGGGCGTTTCTTTGCCGTGAGCGATGGTGGGCCAGAATTTTTCCCAGTCGAAGGGGCGGGAAAACTCGCCGTAGTGACAAGTC
>JBGSLX010000412.1:0-13595 GCA_041740475.1 Akkermansiaceae bacterium
CTTTGGCCGCGCTCCCCGGAGGCAGGTGGCACCGTTGCGGTCGATGCCGACCGCTCAGTAAGAAGATTTTGAAGCCCTCATCCATCGTAGTGGACAAACGCAACACACGTGACGCGTGCGCATGCGTCAGCCAATGATCCACCACGATAAAATTCTGACAATCCTCCGCTCAAGTCGCTTCAGGAAATACGTTGCCGAAGGTGGTCAAGGTCTTGAACGACGGAATTTAGAACTGACGGATCGCTGTTTTCTCGGTGTTCGAGATTCTAACTTTTGACGGGTGGCCAATTTCCAAGCAATCGGGGCTTGAGCGGTGCGTTTCGCGCGGCATAGTCCGTGCGCCACCCGATTTCATTATGGTCAGCCCCTCGCCAAACACTCTGCACACCGCTTTTGATTCGAAAATCGAGGGCAACGTAATCGTCACTCGTGTGGATGCCGCCATCAATTGGATGCGCAAAAACTCGTTGTGGCCGATGCCGATGGGTTTGGCGTGTTGTGCGATTGAGCTGATGGCTACGGCATCGAGCCGCTTTGACATCTCGCGTTTCGGGATGGAAGTGATGCGATTTTCGCCGCGGCAGGCGGATGTTTTGATCGTTTCCGGAACGGTGACTTACAAGATGGCGCTGGCGGTGAAACGAATCTGGGATCAAATGCCGGAGCCAAAATGGTGCCTCGCGATGGGTGCTTGCGCGTCAAGCGGCGGCATGTATCGCAGCTACGCCGTGCTGCAAGGAATCGACCGCTTGATTCCAGTAGATGTTTACGTTTCCGGGTGTCCTCCTCGGCCGGAAGCGTTGATCGAAGGACTGATGAAGCTTCAGCGGAAAATCGAAGGAGAAGAATCGACGATGGACCAGAAAAAGGTGTTTTTTGAGGGAGTTTCCTGAATTTTTTACCGATCATGCCAGCCGCAGAAGATGTCACGAAACTCCGCCAATCCTTCGGTGCGCGGATCCTAGAAACGGTCGAGTTCCGAGGGGAACAAACGATCATCGCCGAGCTCGCAGCATTGCACGAGCTGCTTGCGGAGTGCCACAGCAAGCTCGGCTACGAGATGATTTTGGACATCTCAAGCATCGACCACTTTGGCGACGATCCTCGGTTTGAAATCGTTTATGAAATTGCGACTTTGGATGATTCCAAGCACCTGCGGGTGAAGGCCAAAGTCTCTGAAGACGAAGAAGTGCCGAGTGCTACCGATATTTGGCCGGGAGCGGATTGGCATGAGCGCGAAGTTTACGACATGATGGGCATTCGCTTCTCCGGTCATCCCGATCTCAGAAGAATTCTGATGTGGGAAGGCTACCCGTTTTACCCTCTGCGCAAGGATTTCCCACTTGCGGGGCGTCCATCAGAAATGCCGGATGTCGCTTTTACTGGCGTGGCTCCGTTAGAAGGCGGCCCATTCGTGACTTCGGCAGGAGGCGAGGACACCGTCCGCCGCGAGCCGCGTGCGCGGGTGCTTGAGTGAAAGCGCACTCATCCGACGGACCGATGGCGAGTCTGCCGACACACTTGCGACAGCTTCTGCAGGCGCAGTTTTCTTGGGGTTTGTTCGCGCTGATTCTGGGGATTCACTTTTGTTTCGCGCAGCAAGGCGGCGTGGCGGGTTCGCTGTGGTGGTATGAAACATTCGGCTTGAGAAGGACCGATTTTTTATCGGGAAAACTCTGGCAGATCGGGAGTTATGGGCTGCTGCACGGTGATGTGTGGCATGTCGGAATGAACGGCTTGCTGGTGCTGATGATCGGGGCGCGGATCGAGCACATGGCTGGCAGCGCGGTGATGCTGCGGGTGACTGTGGCGGGCGTGTTGAGCGGCGGATTGTTTCATTTGCTGCTCGGTCATGGCTTATTGATCGGCATGTCTGGCGGATGCATGGCCTTGTTGTTGATGTTGGCGACGCTCTCGCCGCAGTCGCGGATGATGCCGTTGCCGCTTTCCGCGAAAAATCTTGGAGTGGGGATTCTGCTAGCGGCCTTGATTCTGGCGTTGATCAATCCGGCGCTTAATTTCCCAGTGTTTTCGCAGGCTGGCAGGGCGGTAGAGAGCTACGGACTGGGGGCTTGGTTTCAAATTGGCCACGCGTGCCACTTCGGCGGGGCATTGGCGGGATTGCTTTATGGCCGCTGGATCCTGCGCCCGCGCATCACTCTCGAAAGTCTCCGCCGGGAGCGTGCTCGGCGAGAGGCAGAGTGAATCAAGCTCACTGCAAAGAATTTTCCATCGGACGCCAAGTGCGCTTTAGGGAGTGCTTAACGGCACCCTGCGCTTGAGCGTTTTGTTGGCCGCTGCGGCCGATTTGAACGTTCTGGATGGTATCGAACTCCTCGCGAAGAATCATCGGATGGATCAGTGAAAGCCAAATTTGGCCGGACTTGATCGTGATGACCTCATCGGAAAACACGCCATCAAAATCCGGGTATTGCTTGCGGGTGTAATTCCCGACGATGTTGAACACCGCGCAAGGATGGCCATCGACGGCTTCAAAGGACTCGAGCGTAAGTGTGAGTGAGCCAGTTGCTTTTCCGCTTACGAGCATGGGCAAAGAATCGCTGGAGATCGTAATTTCGTCGCCGGGTTTGAAGCGTTTCTTTTCGGAAAACCACAACGGGCGCGGGGCGAGTGCGTTCTCGGCGAGTAGTGAATCGAAATACGGTTTGAGGTCTTCGGCGAGTGTGACGTTATGGATATTACCGCTCGTTTCTGACTGCCAGCTTCCGTTTTTTCTGATGAAGGATGTGGATTTGCTGGTGAGTCCGACCGCAACGAGAGGATCGCTGCCGAGAGTGGTGGTCTCGTCTTTCTTGTCAGTGGTTGGCAGAGCGAAACCCGCTTCTTCGGTCGTTTGGCGGATGACGTTGCCGGAGCTTTCAAACTTATGCACCGAGATTCGAGTGCCGACGAGAGCTGCGGATTTTCGTTCGATGGCAGATTGTTGAACGACGCGGCCGTCCCAAAGCTGACTGCGAGAAGTGCGGACCTCCAAATGGATGGGAAACGGCAGATCTTTCCGGAAAACGACGCCTTCGCTGGTTTGATTGACGAGTTTTTTGAGTTGGGGGTCGGACGTGGTGCCAGCGCCTTTGCCAATGCTTTCGGCGACTTGCTCTCTTGCGGCGAGAGTCGCTTGTTCGCTCATCTGCTTCACTTTCTCGCATGAAGCGAGTGCCAGAAGTGTGGGTAGTAGGATGATGGTTTTTTTCATGGGCTAGGCGATTTCTCTGCAAGCGAGGTTCTGATTCATTTCGATCGCAGGATTTTCCTCTCTCGCGACTCCGACGATCACTGCGGGGACACCGGCCACGGTGGTGCGTGGCGGGACGTCATTGAGCACCACACTGCCAGCGCCGACCTTGGCTCCGCTGCCGATTTCCACGCGACCGAGAATTTTCGCGCCAGCTCCGATGAGCACGCCGGAGCGGATGATCGGGTGGCGGTCGCCCGTTTCCTTGCCAGTGCCGCCAAGCGTGACTTCGTGGAGAATGGAAACGTCGTCTTCGATGATCGCGGTTTCTCCGACGACAAAGGAGGTGGCGTGATCGAGCAAGATGCCGCAACCGATCTGGGCGGCTGGGTGGATGTCCACCGCGAAGGCCTCGCTGGAGACGCTTTGCAAATAAAGTGCGAGCCAGCGGCGGCGATCGGTCCAGAGCTGATGGGAAACTCGGTAGGTGGTGAGGGCGAGGAAGCCCTTGTAAAAAAGCAGCGGTTCGAGAAGCGAGAAACAGGCGGGATCGCGGTGAAACATCGCCTGCATATCGCGAATCGCACTATGCACGATCAGCGGATGATCCTCGAAAACGCCGCAAAGCAGGGGTTCCATCGTTTCCCGTGGCATATCGACGCGTGCCAAGCGGCGGGCCAGTCGTGCGCCGAGTGCGGTGGCTGGGCTGTCGCGCGAGAGGATGACATCATCGACGATGTGGCTGAGCGCAGGCTCTTGTGCGGCGACTTTTTCCGCCTCCTCGCGCAGGATTTGCCAGACGCCTTGGACGTCGGCGGATTTCCCCGCGCAAATCCGATTGGGTTTCATGCTCGCCGCTTGAGCCGCGTTTTGGTGGGGTTTGTTCATGAAGATTTCTCAGAAATTGGAATACGCGTGCAGGGCGCTGGTCCAGCTTGCGAAGCGCCACGACGGACGAACCCTTACACGGCTGGAGGAATTAGCGCAACGTGAAGCTGTTTCGGCCAACTTTCTGGTGCAAATTCTCAATGATTTGCGGCGTGCGGGCTTGGTGGAAAGCCGTCGTGGTCAGGCGGGTGGTTACTTGCTAGCCCGCTCACCTGAGCTTGTGACGCTGCGCCAAGTGGTGGAAGCGGTGGACCCGGCGCTGCTCCAATGCACGGTGACGAGCGATGGAGAGTCCGGTCAGTCGGTGCGCCATGGCTGGGATCAGGTGTCGGTCTCATTGCGCCATGCTCTGGATCAGGTCACCTTGGCTTCTCTAGCCAGCAATCCCGGTGGGGGGATGTTTTATATTTGAGATTTCAGATTTCAGATTTTTTGGCCGGATTTAGTTAGACTTTCATCAACTCGGCTTCTTTGGCGATGGCGATTTCATCCACTTTTTTGGTGAATTTCTGGGTGAGGTTTTGCACTTCCGCTTCGAAGTCCTTTTGACCGTCTTCGGTCAGGCTGTTTTCGGCCTTCATTTTTTTGGCGGAGTCCATGCCTTCTTTGCGCGCGGCGCGGAGACGCACCTTGGCTTCTTCCGCAAGTTGTTTCACGAGCTTGACCATTTCGCGGCGGCGCTCTTCCGAGAGCTCGGGGATGGGCACGCGCAATGAACGATCGGCGGCAGAGGGATTGAGACCGAGTTTGCACTCCCGGATGGCGCGCTCGATGTCCTTGGTGGTGGAGGGATCGAATGCTTGCACCATCAGCATGCGCGGTTCTGGACTGCTGATGACGGCCAGACTTTTAAGCTTGCTGACGGCACCATAGGCTTGCACGTGGACATCGATATTCTCGATCAGTGCCGGGCTGGCCTTGCCGGTGCGCACGCCAGCGAATTCATGCGTGAGATACTCGACGCATTTGGACATCGCTTCTTCGACTTCGATAATGGCTAGGTCAGGATCCATGGCTTGGTGGGGTTTGGCTTAAATGAATGAGCGGGTGAAAATTTTTATTCGCCGTGAACGAGCGTGCCGATTGGCAATCCGCGCAGTGCATGGGAAAGATTGCCGATGGGGGCGAGTTCGAAGACCACGATGGGAATGTGATTGTCCATACAGAGGCTAAAGGCGGTGGTGTCCATCACGTTGAGCCGCTGGGAAATGCACTCGTGGAAAGTGACCGTCTCGTAGCGTTTCGCATCCGGATTGTGGCGAGGATCGGAATCATAAACGCCGTCCACCTGAGTGGCTTTGAGAATGATGTCGGCGCCCATTTCGCTCGCGCGCAGGGCGGCGGTGGTATCGGTCGAGAAAAACGGGTTGCCAGTGCCGGCGGCAAAAATGACGACTTTTCCTTCCTCCAATTGGCGTTCGGCACGGCGGCGGATGAAGGTCTCGGCGACGTTTTTCATCTCGATGGCGGACTGCACCACGCAGCGCACGCCGTGGTGATTGAGCGCACCTTCCAGCGCGAGGGCATTCATCACCGTGGCGAGCATGCCGACGTAATCTGCGGTCGCGCGGTCCATGCCACGGGCGGATGCGCTGGCTCCGCGCCAGAAATTTCCGCCGCCGACGACTACGCCGAGCTGGAGATTGGTTTGCAAGGCCTCACGAATTTCGAGTGCGATGCGATCCACGATCTCGGGAGAAATGTTGTCGCGTGAGTGAGCATCTCGCAGCGCTTCGCCGCTGAGTTTGAGGATGGCTCGTTTGAAGGGTCGTGGGTCTTTGGGGCGATGGGGCATGTGTGTTGGGGCTGCGCGATGAAAGAAAATAACACCCCGAGTTGGAAAGCCAAAACGCCGATTCACTGAGAGCTAGCAGGATTTCCACCGACCACGAAGTTTGCATTCAAGTCGCGCAGGCTGGCCTTGGACTCGTCTGCGCCCTCGATGAGCAACGTGACGGCGAGCGGATCCAACTGAGGTCGCTGGTATTCGTCCAAAGTTTTGCGCAAGGCTACGATCGCGAGTTTGAGAATCTGGCGTGAGGTGAGGTCCACTTTGATCGGGATGGAGAGCTGAGAGACGTCCATGGTCACGGTGAGTCCTGCTGCGGTTGATTCGGCACGGATTCCAATGTTCGCCAGAACGAGGAGGTTGGCTTCCTGAACGTCATAATTTGGGTTGTTAGACGGGATCAAATGCGGGCTGCGAATGGATTCCACCAGCACTTCGGGAGTGGCGCCAGTGAGCGCCATCGGGCGGGCCATCACGCATGCTTGAAGCGCCTCACCGGTGTCTGATACCGCCTCATCGCCATCGGTGCCGTGCAGGCTGAGCGGTTCAAAAATGGGCACCACCATGATCGTTGAGCCGTGCAGATTGACCGCCGCCAAGAGTGCCACAAACAAAGTGCGGATGAGCGTTTTCATGCGCGGACTTTGCACCGCCACTGGGTGATAGCGAGAGGAAAGCTGGAGCATGAGCCTTGCGTTGAAACGGCTGCGAGCATAGCAAGGCCGCCACATGATTCGTTTTTCGGTATTTGGGATTCCAGTTCAGGTCCATGCGTTTTTCTGGATTTCGCTCGCAGTCATCGGTGGTTCGCAAGGCGCGAATACTCAGGAAGCCATTCTGAAGATCTGTTTGTTTTTGATCGCAGGTTTCATTTCCGTGTTGGTTCACGAACTCGGCCATGCGCTCACCGCGCAGAAATTCGGGGCTCGCAGCGAGATCGTGTTGCAGGCATTCGGCGGCTACGCGGCGTATTCTGGAGTGCAACTATCCCGCAAGCAGAGCTTTCTGGTCACCGCAGCCGGACCTGCAGTGCAAATTCTGCTCGGGCTGGTGGTGATGTTGATCATTCCTCGCTTGCCGGTCATTTCGCCGTTCGGCTCGTATTTTCTGAAAACATTGATGGGCATCAGCTTCGTGTGGGCCATTCTGAATTTGCTGCCTGTGCTGCCGCTCGACGGTGGTAGGATGCTGGAATCGATACTCGGGCCGCAGCGAATTCGTGTTACGTTATGGGTCTCGATCATCGTGGCAGTTCTGATCGGCGTGTTGGGATTTATTCATACGAATGAAATTTTGCTGCCATTGTTCATGGGCATGTTCGCATGGCAGGCGTGGCAGGCGCTCCAGCAGCAACGTTGAGCGTTTCTCGGATCACCCAAGATAAGAAAATG
The DNA here is from genome assembly GCA_041740475.1 of Akkermansiaceae bacterium. GTDB lineage: Bacteria > Verrucomicrobiota > Verrucomicrobiia > Verrucomicrobiales > Akkermansiaceae > Luteolibacter. The sequence goes on from JBGSLX010000412.1 coordinate 7,262, forward strand.
AGAACAACGAAACGCTCGAAAGGCTCCACACCTCATTCTTCGTTAGCCAATTTCGTCGATTTCGTTGTTTCTGGTTCTGATTTTCGGATCACCAGAACAGCAGCCTGAATCCCGCGATGGTGGAAAATACCACGACCATCCACTCGAATGCGACCTGTGGCACATAGCGGATCAACCAGCGGCCACCGAAAATCCCCAACACCACACCGGGAAAAATCCGCGCATTTTCCATCAGGCTCTCTGGTGTGATCAGCGCCAATCGCGCGTTGAGCGGCACTTTGAGCAAATTGATCAGCAGGAAAAAACGCGCGCCGATGCCGATGAGTTCCATCTTTGGAATCTTCCGCGCCATCAAATAAAGCTGGATCACCGGGCCTGCGGCGTTGGCCAGCATCGTGGCAAATCCACCCATGATTCCCGCGCTCATGCCGAAGCCGCGCGATGTCACCCAGCGATCAAATCGCTCTGGTTGCCATGTTCGCCATGCCTGTAGCGCGACCATCAGTAACACACAGCAGCCAATCACGCGCCGCGCCCCCACCTCTGAAATCCAGTCCAGCAACCACCAGCCGATTCCAAGCCCCACCAGCGTCGGTAACAAAAGCCGCCAGACGGGCCGCCAAGAGCCGTGTTTCATGAAAACCGGCCAAGCCATCAAGTCCGCCGCGATCAGCAGCGGCAGCGCGAGGCCGACCGACGCTTTCGCTCCGTAGAGATCGGCCAAAAGAAACACCGACACCATGGAAATGCCGCTGAACCCCGCTTTTGAAAGCCCGATGCAAAAGGCAGCAAGCAGGGCCAACAAGTAAAACGACGACATGACCCAAAAACCATTCTCGCTTCTCCCAAGCCATCAAGAACAAAGGCCGATCCACGAGCTGCGGATGACCGCGGCACTCGTTGCGATCGTGGGAAAATGCGAAATGTTAGGCGTAGCTGCGGATCGCAACTTTCACTTGTTCGTAAACGAGATCTTCCTTGTGGAGGATTGGTTCGTGGCCAGGGCCTTTGTATTCCCAGCAGGAAACGTGCGAGTAGAGATCGTCGTGGCGCTTGGCCTCGCCAGCTTGGGTTTTGCCGGCTTGCACCTCGGGATCGGCCTCGGTGAATTGATGCTCGGTGCGGAAGTGGCCGCCGCAGGATTCCTCGCGGTCACGGGCGTCGTAACACATGACTTCGCCGAATTCCAAGAAGTCCGCCACGCGGCCCGCTTTTTCGAGTTCCATATTCGCGCGGTCGCCTGAGCCGGGGATGCGCACGTTGGCCCAGAATTCCTCGCGGATTTGCGGGATTCGCGTGAGCGCTTCATTGAGTCCTTCGCGTGAACGAGCCATGCCGCATTGGTCCCACATGATGATTCCCAGCTCGCGGTGGAAGGAATCTACGGTGCGCTTGCCATTGATTGAGAGGAGTTGAGTGATGCGACGGCGAGCCTCTTCTTTCGCGTGCTTGAACTCGGGCTCGGCGGTGGTGACGCTGCCGGGTTTCTGCGTGATCAGGTAGTTGGCAATCGTCGTTGGAATCACGAAATATCCATCGGCGAGACCTTGCATCAGAGCGGAAGCGCCGAGGCGGTTCGCGCCGTGGTCGGAGAAATTGGCCTCACCCAGCACGTGCAATCCGGGGATGTTGGACATCAAATTGTAGTCCACCCACAAGCCGCCCATGGTGTAGTGGACGGCAGGATAAATCCGCATCGGCCCCTTGTAAGGATCCTCGCCGGCGATTTTTTCGTACATCTGGAACAGGTTGCCGTAGCGAGAGCGAATCACGTTTTCGCCGAGGCGCTCGGTAGCGTCGCGGAAGTCGAGATAAACGCCGAGTCCTGTGGCTGCCACGCCGCGTCCTTCGTCGCAAACTTCCTTCGCAGCGCGTGATGAAATGTCGCGCGGAGAGAGATTGCCAAACGAAGGATATTTGCGTTCTAGGAAGTAGTCGCGGTCTTCTTCCGCCACATCGTTCGGGCCCATCTGCTTCTTGCGGATTTTCTCGGCCGCTTCACTCGACTTCGGCACCCAGATGCGACCGTCATTGCGCAGCGACTCAGACATGAGTGTGAGCTTGGACTGATATTCGCCCGAGACGGGGATGCAGGTCGGGTGAATTTGGGTGAAACAAGGATTGGCGAACAAGGCTCCTTTTTTGGCGGCACGCCAAGCGGAGGTGACGTTGCAGCCCATCGCATTGGTCGAGAGGAAAAACACATTGCCGTATCCGCCGGTTGCGAGGATCACGGCATCTGCGGCATACGTTTGGATCGCACCCGTGGCGAGGTCACGGACGACGATGCCCTTGGCTTGGTTGTTCACCAGCACGAGATCGAGCATTTCGGTGCGAGGATACATTTTCACCCCGCCTTTGCGGATTTCCTTTTCGAGAGCTTGATAACAGCCGATGAGGAGCTGCTGTCCGGTCTGGCCGCGGGCGTAAAATGTGCGGGAAACCTGCGAGCCGCCGAATGAACGGTTATCGAGTAGTCCGCCATATTCACGGGCAAATGGCACACCTTGGGAGACGCATTGGTCGATGATGGAGTTCGAAACCTCTGCGAGTCGGTAAACATTGGCCTCGCGAGAGCGGAAGTCGCCACCTTTGATCGTGTCGTAAAAAAGGCGATAAACGGAGTCGCCATCGTTCTGGTAGTTTTTCGCGGCGTTGATCCCACCTTGTGCGGCGATGGAGTGAGCGCGGCGTGGGCTGTCTTGATAGCAAAAGCACTTCACCTGGTATCCAAGTTCCGCGAGCGATGCGGCGGCGGCACCACCTGCAAGGCCGGATCCGACGACGATGACGGTGTATTTCCGCTTGTTAGCTGGATTGATGAGCTTCGAGTCCATCTTGTGCTTGGACCACTTTTGCTCAAGGGGACCGGACGGGATCTTGCTATCGAGAACAATGGACATGGCAGGTGTGGGATGAGAGATCGAAGTGTTAGAATGATGAGTGCTGGGACAGATTCACCGTCCAAAACCGAAAACCAAGATGGCAACGGGAATGGAAACGAAGCCGACCCAGATGACGAGTGCGTAGCCGATGGAGAGTTGTTGCAGGGTGGCAGCCGATTTTTTCGAGCGTATGCCGAGAGTCTGGAATACCGATTGGAAGCCGTGCATCAGGTGGGACGCCAGCAAGGTCATGGCGACGACGTAGAACGCCGAAACGTACCAGACTGAGAATCCATCGATCACCATTTTCCAGGCGTTGTGAACTTCCTTGCCGTCTAAAATGTAGGTGTAGAGCGCGGGATTGTTGTATTCATTGCCGATGCGGGCAGTGAAATGTAGCATGTGGTAAACGAAAAACGCGAGCACCGTCAGGCCGGTGAGAATCATGTAGCGCGACGATTTGGAGGCTTGGATGGTGTTATCAAACTCGTAGGACACGCGGGCCGCGCGGTTCTGCTTAGTCAGCATGATGGTGGCGGCTATGTGCGCTCCCAGCATGACCAGCATCACAATGCGGAATGCCCAGATTCCTGCTCCGTGCGCCATGTGATGGAGGAAATAGGCGTAGGAGTTGAACGCTTCCGGTCCCATGTAAACCACCAGATTTCCTACAAGGTGCCCTGCGATGAAAAGGATGAGAAACAAGCCGGTTAGGGCGACAACGAGCTTTTTGCCGATGGAGGATGACCAATAGGTAGCTAGGCAGCGAGTGAGGGCGTTCATGGCTGTGAAAAAATACGACCGCTATGGTCGCGCGGAGAATTAGGTCCTGTGTTCTGTCTTTTCAAGAGGAGAGTCCGAGTGAGGCAGAATCGGTGGTGCGAATGACAGGATTTGCGCAGTGAGGATTTAGCGATCATTTCATGACTACGCATCGCGCAAGTAGGCTGATGCGAGATCGACGGGTTGGTAGCGCATGTTGAACTGGTCGCAGATGAGGTTGGCGCTGATGCGGCCTGACTCGTAAATGGTGGGCAATCCGCTGCCAGGGTGAGTGCCGCCGCCGACCAAATAACAATTGTCGAATCCTTGGTAGCGGTTGTGCGGACGCAGGTAGAGCATCTGGGTGAGCGTGTGAGCGAGATTGAATGTGGCACCGATGAAAATGGAGCCGCTTTCCCAATCGCTGGGAGTGATGATGCGTTTGGCGATGATGCGTGAGCGCAGGTCTTTCATGCCGGTGCGCTGCTCGATGCGTTGGAGAATTTTATCGGCGTAGGCTTCTTTCTGGGACTCCCAATCGTAGCCGTGACGCGTGTTGATGGTGGGCACCAGAATGTAGAGGCCAGATTGACCTGCGGGCGCGACGTTGGGATCCGTGATGCAGGAATTGCGGACGTAAATGGACATCTCGTCCGAAACGTGACGTTCGCTTTGAATGTCCGCGACGTTCGCTTTGTAGTCATCCGCGAAGAGAATGTGGTGGTGAGGCTCGTCCGGATAGATCGTGTCCAGCCCGATGTAGAGCATGAAGGTGGAGCAGGAAAATTTCTTCCTGCGCATCGTTTCCACCGGCACTCCACTGCCGTTCAGGAGGTGAGTGGCGGCATGGCCATAGTCCGCATTGACGACCACTGCGTCGGCATGGATTCGCTCGCCATTTTCGAGTTCTACGCCCGTCATTTGGCGGCCTTGGTGGAGCAGTTGTTTGACTGGCGAGCTGAGGCGCACTTCCCCGCCAAGCTCACTGACGACCGACGCCATCGACTGCGAAATGCGGTTCAATCCGCCCTGCACGTGATAGACGCCGTAGCGATACTCGGTGAATGACAGGATGCTGAAAAGCGCGGGACAATGCCACGGACTCATGCCGAGGTACTTGGCTTGGAAAGTGAAAGCGAGTTTCAGCCGCTCGTCTTGGAAGTAGTCACCCAGCACGTCATGCACGCTGCGCTTCGTCAGCACGTGCGGCAGCGCACGCATCAGAGTCGGGCGCAAAAATGAGGTCAGTGAATGATATGGGTGCTGGAGGCATGGATAAATCGAGCGGAATTTATCGCCTTGTTCCACCATGTAGCGGCGGAATCCCTCGCTGCTCCCGGGAAACACACGCTCCAGCTCAGCGGACATTTTCGTGTCATCGCTGTAGGTATTGAGCGAGGTGCTGCCCCAGCTCAGGCGCGTCATCGGATTGAGATTTACGAAATCTAGGTGGTCGTCGCTGTTGCGGCCGGTTTCCGCGTAAATTTCGTCGAGGCAGAATTTTTGGTGAAGAAACGTCGGCCCCACATCGAATGAAAATTGATCGATGTTCAGTTCAGAATTTCTGCCGCCGACCCGGTCGTTTTTCTCGACGATGGTGACGCGAAACCCGCGGTGAGCGAGAAGCATGCCAGCCGTAAGGCCACCCGGCCCAGCTCCAACAATGACGATGTGTTTCTTGGTTCTTTCTGGCATGTATTTGAGCAGTTTGGCGCGACAGTATGTCGCAAAGTCCAGAATGCAACCCGGATGCCAAACTTGGAAATGATCGGTGGTTATTTGGGTGGTTAAACAGAGATCGAGTCACCCCAAACGAATGCCGAACAATCGTTGGCCAAAGGCCAACATACAACGTAGCCCACGGAACGGGCGTATTGCGCACGTTCCGTGGGATCCGCACACGGCGCATCATCGCACGCTGTAAGCGTGCTTTAATAGGACGTGGTTGAGGGCCGCATGGGGTGAAGCACGCTTTCAGCGTGCGGTGTATTTTTGGGTGGTCACCGACACAGGGTCGCCGCTGCGCGACGGCCCTGTGCTACGGTGGGCATTCGCCGTTGGCGAATGAAAGAATCGCAAAAAATGCGCGGCAATTTACGCGGGCCTCACAACTCCCCGGACATCGTCGAGCGCAGATCTGCGGGGCTGGGCGCGGGGTTGTCGAAATCGAGCTCTATTTGTTTTGGCGGCGGGAGAAATCGCTGCCTGAGCGTGTCGCTATCGAGTTCAAGCAGAGTCGGCTTGTGATCGGCGGCGATGATGAACGGCATGATTTTGCGCATCGCGAGACGCAGGCGAATCAGGTCGGCGAGGTGCAGGCGGGTGAAGCGGCGGGCTTGGATGATGCGGTCGGCATTTCGCACGCCCAGCCCCGGAATGCGCAGAAGCACCTCGCGCGGCGCTTTGTTGATATCCACTGGATAATGAGCGCGGTTGCGTAGCGCCCACGCGAGTTTCGGGTCGAGCGCGAGGTCGAGATTTGGCGATTTTTCATCGGTGATCTCGTCCACTTGGAAGCCGTAAAATCGCAACAACCAGTCGGCTTGGTAGAGGCGATGCTCGCGGAGCAGGGGAGGGGGCTTGAGCGGCAGCAGCACCGAGGGCTCAGGAATCGGGGAAAATCCGGAGTAATACACGCGGCGGAGTTTGTAGCCGGAGTAGAGCGTGTCCGCGCGGCGAAGAATCAC
>JBGSLX010000413.1:0-3469 GCA_041740475.1 Akkermansiaceae bacterium
ACATAGTTGTGGGTGTAGTCCGGGTGTGAACCGAGCGGGCCGCTAAAGATGGAAATGAAACTGCCACGGTCTTCGATCGGCGTGAGCTCACGTTGCAGACCTTTGTAGGCGATCGGTGCGAGAGCGATGAAACCCACCGACAGCAGAATAATGACCGGCCATGCTCGGAGTGAAAGGCGCAGCACGCTACCGAAGATTTTGTTCACCCATTCGAAGGCCGGTTCGCTCACGCGGTAGAGCCAGCCGTGCGGTGCGTGACCGGTCTTGGGATCGAATCCCTTGAGCATCAGCGAGCACAACATCGGCGTGACCGTCAGTGAAACCACCGTCGAAACGAGAACCGAAACCGCCAATGACACGCCGAACTCATAGAACAATCTGCCGGTCGTGCCGGACTGGAATGCCACCGGCAAGAACACCGCTGCCAGCGTGAGCGATGATGCGATGATCGCGAATGCCACCTGCCGAGAACCGAGCACAGAAGCTTGGATCTTGGTTTCCCCTTCCTCGATGCGGCGGTAAATGTTTTCTAACATCACAATCGCATCGTCCACCACCAGTCCGATGGAAAGCACGGCGGCGAGCAGCGTGAGAATGTTGATCGAGAAGCCGAGTGCCGCGAGCACCCCAAACGAGCCGATGATCGAAATCGGGATCGCCGTGACCGGAATGATCACCGCGCGCCAATCGCGGAGGAAGAAATAGATCACAACGATGACGATGATGAAGGCCTCCAAGAAAGTCCGGAAAACCTCATCGACCGAGCGCTGCACATACACCGAGCTGTCATAGCCGATGTGAACGCCCACGCCTTCTGGCAGCTCGGCTTTGATCACTGGGATCAGCGCTTTCACGCCATTCGCCACGTCCAAGAGATTCGATTTCGACTGGCGTACTACACCCAAGCCGACGGTCGGCTTGCCATTGAAAAACGTGCGCGTGCGGTAGTCCTCGGAGCCGAGTTCGGCGCGGCCGACATCGCTGAGCTTGATCTGGCTGTTGCCGCGCGTGGCGATGATCAAATTTTCAAACGCCTCGACATTGGCGAGTTCGCCCTGAGTGCGCACGGTGAACTCGCGGGCAAACGACTCGATGCGGCCGCCGGGCACGTCCACGTTTTGCTCGCTCAGCGCATTTTCGACGTCGGTGGCGGTGAGTTCGTAAGAAGCGAGTTTGTCGGGATCGAGCCACAGGCGCATGGCGAAACGGCGCTCGCCACCGATGAAGATGGTGCCCACTCCGGGCACGGTCTGGATGCGTTGTTTCGCGATGCGGTCCACCAGGTCCGTGAGCTCGGTGCGGGTGAAGCGGTCGGCGGTGAAAGTCATCCACATCACCGGCTGCGCGTCGGCATCTTCCTTGGCGATGATCGGCTCGTCCACTTCGTCCGGCAGTCGGCCTCGCGCACGGCTCACGCGGTCGCGCACATCGTTGGCGGCTTCGTCGGGATCGCGCTCTAGCAGAAACTCGATGGTGATGCGCGAGACTTGCTCTTGGGATGACGATTTCATCACCCGGATGCCATCGATGGCGGAGAGCTGTTCTTCCAGCGGCTCGGTGATCCGGCTTTCGACCACTTCTGCCGAGGCCCCGCGATAAATGGTGGTCACCGAGACCGTCGGCACATCCGTATCTGGATACTCGCGCACCGGCAGACGCTCGAACGACAGCAGGCCGATTAATGTGAGAATCAGCGCGCCGACGATGGTCAGCACGGGACGTTTGATCGAGGTGTCTGAGATGATCATGGGGTAGGGGGGATCATTTCAGAATCCGGTCGGTATTTTCAGGTAGGCCGGGTTTCACGACTGGCTCGACGGGTTTGAGCTTCACGCCGGGAAAAAGGATCAGCCCGCCGACGCCTGCGGAAACAATCGAGTCGCCCGCTTTGACGGGTGGTCCGACGGGTGTGACCTGCACGTATCCCGGAACGCGGATTCCCGTTTTTACCGGGACAAACTCGGCCACGGTGACGCCGTCTTTTTCCTGCGGCATGACCAGCACCGTGCCGCGCGGCGAACTGAGAATCGCCGTTTCCGGAACGACGAGCGCTTCTTCCACCGTGCGCAAAACCAGCGTGATATTGGCGAACATGCCGGGCTTGAGATGTTCGGGCGGATTGCTGACGTAGCCTTTCACCAGCGTCGAGCGGGTGTTTTCATCGATCCGTGGGGAAACGAAATACACCTCGCCAGTGACTTCTTGTTCCGGGCCGGAGGTGGCGGCGCGCAGCGAAAACGAGGCACCGGGTTTCAAATTGGGCAAATAGCGCTCCGGCACCTGCATTTCCAGCTTCAAACGGCTCAAGTCATCGAGCGTGGTGATCACCGATTGAGAGGTGACGTAATCGCCCACCGAGAACGAACGCGCACCGGCGATGCCATCGAAGGGCGCGGTGATCGTGGACTTGGAGAGCCGCACTTCCAGCAGATCCATGGCCGCGCGCAGTCGAGCGTGCTCCGCGACGGCAGCGTCCACTTCGAGCTTCGATACCGCCTCGTCTGCCAGCAATGCCTGATTGCGGCGCATGTTTTCATCGGCAAGTTGGAAGCTGGCGCGAGTTTCCTCGAGCTGAGCCTTGAGCTCGCGGGTGTCCAAAGTGATGAGCGGCTCGCCCTTGCGCAGTGGGCGACCTTCCTCGAACGAAATCGCGGTAATCGTCCCGGGGATTTCGGAGCGGAGTTCCGCACTTTCATTCGCGGCGATGCTGCCGACGAGGCCGACGGTTTCCTGAAGTTTCATCACGCTGACTGGCATGACTTCCACCGATTGCACGGCATCCATCGGATTCGGTGGGCCGCCTGCGGCTGGCGCGGGTTTTTTGCCGCAGGAAACGAGGCACAGGAGCGTTGCCGACGCGAGCACTGCGGTCTGCGTTTGGTTTCTGAGTTGGGTGAAAGTCGAAAATTTCATCGGTTTGAAAGTGCAGTGAGTCATTTACCATTCCCCGCCGACGGCTTTGGCGAGAGCGACGGCGGTGGCCAGGCGTTCCGCGCGGATGGCGTTTGCGCCGCGCTCGGCATCCAGACGGGTGCGCTCGGCGTCCACCACGTCCAGGAAACTGACGAGACCTTGGTTGAAACGTTTTACCGAGAGATCGAAGGTTTTGCGCGCAGCCGTTAGCGCCTGATCTTGCGCGGCTTGGCGGCGTTCGAGGATGGCCGTGGCTTGCAGCGCGTTTTCCGCTTCGCGCAGTGCTTCGAGAACCGTCTGGCGGTAATCCGCACTGGCTGCTTCGTGCGCGGCGACCGTCGCTTTGCGCTGCGCTTGCAGGAAACGAAGGTTGGTCAGCGGCTCAATCGCGCCGATGCCCAGCGCCCAAACGATCGAGGAGGCGTTAAACAGATCTTCGATTGCGGTGGCGTCCAGCCCGGTCGAGGCGTCGATGGAAATCGTCGGGTAATACGCGGCGGTCGCCACGCCGATGTCGGCATTCGCCGCGGCCACGTTGCGCTCGGCCGCGCGGATG
>JBGSLX010000414.1:0-18546 GCA_041740475.1 Akkermansiaceae bacterium
GGTGTTTCATTGGTGGTCAGCACAGGAGTGCCAACGTGAAGTGATTCTAGCACTGCAATGCCAAAATTTTCGCTCTGCGTGGGTAGCACAAATAGATCCGCCGCTTGCAAATACGCCCAACGTGCATCACCCCAGACAGCACCTACCCAATCGATTCTAGGTAGTCTAGTTCCTAAACTCGTTTGCTGTTGTTTCAATGCATCCAGATATTCGGGTGGACCATCTCCGACGATGACCAGTTTCCAAGATGCCGCCAAATCCGAATGACGGGCGAGAGCCTCCAAGAGAAGATGCAGTCCCTTCTTGGGATCGACTCTTGAGAGATATAACATGACTTTTTCACCATCTGACCAGCCAAGCACCGCGCGAGCGCTCGAGTGATTTGGCTTTTGCGGATCTCTGCAACCCAGCGGCAAAATCTCGACAGTCGGGTGTTGTATCACCGCAAGCAAATGCTCCCGCTCCATCGCACTCGTCACAAACAAAGACGCCGCTCCCATCAGGAAGCGGCGTTCGATCAAATAGAAATATGGCAGCTTTTTCCATCGACGATTGCGGAACGCCCAAGGCTCCAGCATCCCATGCGGAGAAACCACATACGAGCGCCCAGCTCGCCTGAGCTGCGCGGCAATTCTTGAATGCGATGGATTCCACAGACCGTGGAAATGATGTACCACATCCACGTCATCAATTTTCAATCCGTCTGAAACGACGACCCCTGCTTCTTGCAACGCAGCTCGTAAGCCCTCAATGGCATTCTCGATCCCACCTTTTTGAAATTCGTGCGGAGGACTAATAAAACTGACTTTCACAACAGCTTGTTCTGATAAATTTTGACGAATGCATGTGCCATCACTTCTGGGCGGAAATGCTCTTGATAGAGTTGGAGAGAAGCACCTGAGTATCGTCTGCGCGTCACGGAATCGTTCACATGGTCCACCCATCCATCTGATACATCATGTGCTATAATCACGGTGGATTCATCGAATACTCGCATTTCTGCCGCAATTTCAGGTGATAGGACGCACGGCAACCCAGCCGCCATAGCTTCTAAAATCGCCAAGGGCAGTCCTTCATAAGCCGCCGGATGAAGATAAACATCCATGGCAGATAATAGATCGCGCGGTTGATCAAGCCAGCCTGTGCAGTGAACTACATCACCAAGTCCAAGTTCTTTAGCCTCTTGGTAAAAGCGCTCACGCAAGTCACCATCACCGATCCATACAAATCGCGAAGCCTCGTTTTTTCGATGCAGTGCAGCAGCCAGTTGCAGAAACCGCGTAGGGTTTTTCTGTGCCACCAATCTCGCAACACAACCAACCATTAATGAATCGTTTGGCCATTGCCTACTAGATAACAAACTAGCACGCACCTCATCACGCCGTTCAATATTTGCGCCCGCTACGGCATTATAAACAGTATGCACCTCTCCATTGATGTTGCGCAAAAGCTCTTCACTGCGCGCATCACTCACAGCCGTCCATGAAACGTCGTGAGCTTTGTTTAAGCGGCCAACCGCAAAAGCATCACGCAAACCACCACAGAATGCTCCTAGTTCACGATTGGTCTGAGTGATATGTATGGTGGAAACCACGGGTTTGCTGCTCAATCGGCACGACTCAAGCAAGTCCAATCCATCTTCTAAGGTCTGCTTGTTGAGATGGATCAAATCACAGGGAATATCCGAGAAAGTCTTCGCCAACCGATGGATCGTGGAACGATCAAAGGCAGCAGAGAACAAACGCAGTCTTCGGTCGTGATAACTGTTCGGATAGGAATCTCGATAGACTTTACCAAACGGTTCGAAGCGTTGAACGAGTTCGTCCATGCGAGGATGCGTAGCACACCACAATGCGGGTTCATGACCTATTCCTCTCAGTGCTTGAGCGAGGTAAACTAGAAATAGCTCACCGCCACCACGGGAGCCAGAGCTTGTGCTTACCAGTAGAACTCTCATTTCACGTTATTCATCAAATGATTCTATCCCAGTACTTCAAGCCAGCGCTCAACAGCCGTTTGAGGGCCGATTTTTTCTGCGGAGACTGATGCCGCAGTGGACATTTGTTCGCGAACTTCGGGACGGGTTGCGAGTTGAAACATCGCAGCCTCAAGCGAAGACACATCACCGGAAATGACATGCAGTCCGTTCGACCCGTTTTTGACCAAATCATTACCTGCACCAGCGGCTGTGGATGCGATAACAGGCATCCCAGAACCGAGCGCTTGATTGATCACCACGCCCCAACCGTCATGACGGCTCGGTAACACAAAAACATCTGCCGCAGCAAAACGTGCTGGCAGCGCAGACGGTTGCTCAAAGCCATGGTAATGCACGTAATTCCGCGCTTCTTGAGAAAGCTGCCCCAACCAAACAGGCAAGTCCCCTTCCCTGCCAACCAAGTGCAATTCGGCCCCCACTCCTTTTCCTATCAGGTCAGCAAAAGCAGCAAGTAAGACATCGACACCTTTCCGCTCGATCATTTGGCCGGCAAAAAGAAAGCGGCATGTGCTCGAAAACTTACGCCGTGTGGCCGCTTCCATGAATTCACTCAAGTCACAGGCGTATGGAATATTCTCCACTTTTTGAGATGGAAATCGCCGTTGGTAATCTGCCTGCGCATCACAACCAATCGCCACGATCGCCCTCGCATGTTGCAACGGTGCTGATAAAAACTTTTGAATCACGCCACGAGCGCCGTTACGTGCGATCAGTTGCTCACCCCAAAAATACCATGGCGGAACTCCACGCTCATAAAGTGAGCGAAAGACTCGACACGTCGTCACAGCGGTGAGCGGTGCATTGATGATCACTCGGTCGTAGTCGCACGCATCTGGTAGTTGCCAGTTCCAGTGGCAACGCACACGCCCACGACCGAAAACTCTTCCGGGTAAAATCGACTCCCATGATTCTAATACCACTGCATCCCACGGAGAGTCATCGGGCACACCTTCAAAGTAACAAACCGTCAATTGCCCACCAGAAGCACGATAGAGTTCACGGAAAAAATCTCTCTGGTAAGGGGAAGGAGTTACGCTAAAACATAGAATTTTCATGACTCTAAAGTGGTCGATGACTTTGGTTCAGAATCATCAATGCGAGGTTTGCGCACCACAGGGCGCGATTTTTCTTTTACCTTCTTCGCTTGGTTGCGGTTCAGCCACCATGCGATGGCTAACAATCCGAATATTGGCAATAGTGCGGTTGTGAATGCAAACAGACTGCGCATCGTAATTGCCGCAGGAAAAAAACCAGCCGAGTAGAGCAATCGCGAATAAGCACCCTGTTGGCCGCTAAATTTCGCATTCCAATAACCACAGAACCCACCGAAGAGGAGTCCGCTGAACAACACGCCCCAAGCACGAGCAGCCATGTAACTTTCACCAACGAATGTCACTGAAAGCGTGAGCCCTTCCATGCCGACCGCTTCTTCAATCCCAATCACAAGACCTTCAGGTTTCCCGGGCCAGATCGCGCGAGGTATGGGTCGAATGATCGCATTGAACGGAACATTCAAACCGATTGGCTCATGCTGTTTATCAAAAGCTCCAATCAACATCGCAAGGTTCAGGATGTTAGCGTCCACAAACAGCCCACCTTCCTCTTCCCCCTCGACCGATTCAGGACCACCATACTTTAGGTAGTTGGCAAGACCGATCTGCCGAAAGACGAGCATTTCCTTCGTGGAAAAAAGCAGTAAGGCCAGCGCCAAACCTCCACTGACCGCGACTTTCCATATGGTCAATCGATGTTGAACTAGAAGATATGCACCCACCATGCCAGCCATGTAAGTCGCAAAAACATTGCGTGTACCTCCGGCAAAGCCATGAAACAAGGTCAGCAAAGCCACTAAGCTCGCGAATACGAATCCTAGTTGGCGAAGTTTTTTTCGTCGTGCTAACAGCACACCATAAATGGGTGGCACTAGATACAAGAACATCCCGAGTTCATAAATTAGCGCCTTCCAATTACCAAACTTACCTCGACCCCAAGGTTGGTCAAAGCGAGGCCTCATCATGGCTTCAATGATTGTTATCAAATTAAAATTAGTCGCCAATAGCATGTGAAGATAGCCCAATCCTGCTGCGATCCAAAATAGCAGCAACCAGTGCTGTGGTTGGATCTCATTGGCCAACAATCCGCCCGCTTGGGAACGTTTGTTATTATCCGCAAAGAAACCATCTGCATGCCGACCTACCGCCAGAGAGGCAATACCCAGAATGGCCATCGTCGAGGCGCTCGCAATTTCATAACCTTGTGCGACAGCGTCAAATTCCGGCTGTGGAAATAGAAACTCCACATATGTGAGGAAATAGAAAGCAAGCAGACAAACCACATCCACGCGGATGAGATTCCGAAGTGAAACCTGGTAGTCCAGCGCTAGGCTGCCGAGCAATGCGCCCCCTAAAACCATCGCCTGTGCGCGCAAAACCTGAGTCGGGCCTTGGCCAGCCTCAGCTTGCATCAGTGCCGCAAAGCCACAGCCAAGTAATATAAGCATCGTTCCGCCAACTGAGGGCGACAGATCACCGTCTCTAGCATTCGATGGATGAGCATGAACTTTTCTCATGACGCCATTGAGAGTTCGATCAACTTGCGAGCGGGCTCAGACCAGTCCCACTTTCCACTGACGCGGCGCGGCGAATTTTCCCACATCTGCAGAACACTCAGCAGTACATCCACATCTCCGACTGGCGAGACGCTGCCGTTCACCCCTTCTACGATCAGATCTTTCGCCCCAACCATTGAACTAACAGCACACGGTAGTCCGCATGAAAGTGCTTGGACCACAACCAAGCCGAAGCCTTCTTCCAGTGATGGTAAGACCAGCAAGTCGCTCTGACGCATCGCTTCGGCAAGTTCCGCACGACTTACCGCCCCATGATAAACGATGGGAATTTTCCCACGGTAAGATTCACGATCTGCGCGAGATTCCTCCAACAAAGGCCCCATCACATCCAGTTGCCACGCTTGATTTCCCGCATTCTCTAAAGTGCGAAGCAAAAACCGCAAACCCTTCCTCAGACTCACCTGTCCGGCAAATAGTAAACGAAAAGGTTCACCTGCTACACGTTTCCGAGTGCGACCGTGATCATTCCACTCAATTGGATTGGCACCATAAGGAACGACCCAGATTTTCACATCTGGTATGCCTTCGGTGATCAATTGATCGCGCACCACGCTGGACGCACAACAATGAAAATCAGCACACGAAAACTCGGATTCGATGCGCGAGAGATCGGCTGTAGTGATTCCACCATCTCCTGCGACGTTCAAACACAGTCGCTGATATTCGGGAGCAAGGATTCGTGCGACTTGCTTCGCTGGGCCTGTCGCATGATTCAGCACTGTGCGGATACCAAGTGAACGGGCGCGACGAAAACTTTCCAAACACTGTCCTGGTATCCCATGCAGAAAATCCGTCGGTTGTAGTGCTGAGGCTACCCAACGATCAAAGCCAACATCTTGCCAACGAAACAATGATCGGTTCGAGGGACGCCACCGTTCAGGAACTTTTCCGTGTAGGAAATAAGTCACAAGCGTGCGGGAAGAATGACACCGAATATCTATATTTAGCGAGTCAGCCAGTTTCCAGCGTGGATAACCAGAATAGTATATGCCCATTGCTTGCTGTGCGGATAAAGCGATGGCCATGTCCCACAAGTGGCACGGATTGGTCGCGGCAAAGGAAATGTGCATACCTCAGTTCGAATCCACCGCTTTCAGAGGATTCGGAATTCGACCGACATGTGTTAAGGATTCTGCTAGAATCGCTTCCAATCCGATATAAAATTTCTGAGGTTCACACAGCTCTAAACAGTGCTGCCGTGCAGCATGGCCTACGTCAGGCAAGTGATTCCATTCCTCACGTAGGATACGCAACAACTCATTCTCCATCGCATGATAGCCACCCGAATGTGCATACACATATCCTGTAACGCCATGCTCTATTTGATCATGGCTGCCTTCGACATCTGAACGAAGTGTGGGCACTTGGCAATAAGCTGCTTCCACAACCACCAACGCAAAGGCTTCGAAATCAGATGGTAGCACTAATATATCAAAAGCCGGGTAGATCATTTCCGGTTCCCGACAAAATCCGAGAAAATGGATTTTCCCTGTCGCCGAGCCACTTGTCGCAGCATGCCTCAGCTCTGGCTCCAAATCCCCCGCACCAGCAATCACGAGTTCCAGCCCGTCGAATTCCAAATGATGTGCATGAAAAAATCGGATCAAATAAGAAACGTTCTTTTCCGTCGCCAGACGACCGAGATAGCCGATCACATTGGAGTTTTCTAGCAGACCGAGTCGGGTGCGGCATTCTGATCGACGTCCCAATTCAAATCGGCCATGTGGCAGACCCAAATGAAGCAACCTTACTTTTGCAGCATCGATACCATATTGGCGACTGACAATTTCCTCCGTCTGGATCGAATACACATGAATCAAGTCTGCCCGATTGAAGATCCAACGTTTCACATGATGTCGGATGCCACGATCTGGAACTGGCCAATGAAAGGTGAAAATAACCGCCGACTTCTTGCAATATATCAGTCGCGCCAAAGCAGCAAACAGCAGGCATATCGGACTATGCGCATGCAACACATCCACATCGCGTGACAGGCGGCGTATCTGCCTAATCGACTTCAAAAAACCACGCCAACCTTGATTGAGTGGAAAAGGATTGCTTGGTGCGTTAGGAGCGGCGGCAGTGGCCAGATCCAAACCGTTAATCTGAACTTCGTGTCCTAGCCCGGTCGATTGCCGCGCGAGCATTTTCACAATGACCCAGTCTCCGCCTTGGCCAAAATGTGGGATGAAGTGAGAGATTTTCACCGTTTGATAGAATTGCCGATTAATCCCGCGATGATGTCTCACCGCAGCATGGTCGTGGATGAATCCGTAAGTCCCGCCATCCTGCCAGAGCACTTGCCGACACCGGCTTTCGCAACGAGCGATATCGCCAGAGATGCCCCGGAGTGCTTAAGACGCCTTGCACAGCGCCCGGAAAGCGCCCGCGCTGCAGACTATCGTGGATTTTGTTGAGCCACTGCAAAAAACCATAAGGTAAACTCGTCACTGGATATCGCAGCCACGCGAGCAGCGCTTGGTTCTGAATCGCACCAGCAGTGATACGGGCTGATTCATGATGAGAAAGCTCGGTGTCATGAACGACCACGAGCTTTGGGCAATGGATGATGGGAATCCCGAGATGATGAAGTTGCAGTGCGAGATCCACTTCCTCCATCCCATAAGCCACAGGCAATGGCACATAACCACGAGTCGCAAGAAACGCCGATTTACGATAAACACATCCACATCCCACAAACGCCGCCACTTCTATATCTTCGTTCGAACTGGGCGAGTCGTGGATTGGATCGCGATGACGAATGGGACATGCTAAAACTCCAGCATTTGCATGCTTTAGAATCTCTTTCTTTACCTGTGCAAAAAAAACTAATGTATCAGGAAATGAGTCATCATCAAAACTTGCGACCCATTCATTCATCGCCGCCTTCAGCAGCAGATTCCTTGCACCACCCGGACCCAAGTTTTTGGTGGAGCGCAAAGTTTTCACTCCATCTGGTAGAGAAAACTCCGCGCCATTGTCTAAATGTACAATGATTTCCTCTGGTGGTGGCTCACAGGCAAGTAGTCTGGCGATCGTCGCCCGGGTGGCCTCTTCTCGATCATAAGCAGTAACTATGGCGGATATTCCAGACATGCGATGTTCCCCTTAATTCAGTACAAACGAGGTCGCCATATCTCGCAGTCCGAAATACGGAATTGAGATTCGATCAATGTGGGTAATTGCAACATGGGTTTAGCCCCAATAAAACTCGCCCAGCCTGCAAAAGTGCTCGGAACCGCTACGATCAAATCGCACCTCGAGAGTGCATACATATCAAGCACGGCATGATTCAAACTCGCAAACCACGGATGACCATCGTTTGGCAACACCAGCGGTGATTCTGATGCTACAAAATATCTAACATTATACCATTCTAGCTTTTTCGCAGCAGCTTGAGCTTGCTGAAAATAAGTTTCCTGTGGCAGATACCATTTTCCTCCCTTGTAGTTGGCATAATCACCTTGGCGAACATGGATACCAATAAGCTTGCCCGCAGAGCGGCGGGCCATTTCCTCCCAATCATCAATTTCACGAGTTAATCTGGGGTGTAATTGGAATTGCTCTTTCACATATTCGCGGTGCTGCCAGATCAGGTCCACATCCGAGTTGTGCTTGTCAGGACTGGTTCCTGTTTCAAACCAATGACGAGAAATCCGCTGAATCTGAGGCGGAAACCAACGTGTTATTTGAAAGTCCTCTGAGTTGACATGCGAAGGACCAAGCAGCCGATCAATGATAGTTGATAAGATGCGACTAAAGATCGCCGTGGGCTCAGCAACGATTGCTCCATCGAATCGAAATTTCTCAGACCAAGCCTCTGGCATGATTTTCTCAAGCAAGCTCGCTACCACTTTTCCTGCCGCCTCATCGATAGACAAAGCAGCCCGGGTGATGATTGAGCTAGAGAGAGCGGGCGCAAAATAACGCTGATAACGCCAGAATGATGGATTGACCAAGGTTTCACCCGACTCCCGCACCAACGCCAGATAGTAAGCAGTGGTAGCAAGCCGATTTCCCAGACGTCCTGAATTGCGATAGCAGACGATCATAATGAGTTGGTAGAAACATCTGCGGAAAATTGATAAAGCTTAGATATAAAAAAATCGGCGGTATATCGATGACGCCACTCTGGCTGAATGGTCCGTGTTTCCGCAGACTTCGCTTCGAAGTGAACAAGCATTTCCTTGATGGCTTTAGCCAACCCATCAGCATCACCGTCGGTAAATTCTACAATACCGGAATTTGGAGGCAGGGATGCAGAAACTAACAGTCCATGCGTCATGACGAGAGGTTTGCCATAGAGCAATCCCTCGATCGGCACCAAGGAGCTTCGTCTCGCGTAAGCAGCCGTCCGGTATGGGATCACTAAAAAGTCGCATGTTTGTAGCAGCGCTAGATAGGCATCAGAGTCGAGATTTTCGCCGATGCATTCGATGGCATGACCAGCGACTGCCATCGAAGATAACTCGGCCAATTCCCCGGTCATTCCTTCATGCTGCATATAATCGGCTGGCGCTTGTAGCCGGAATTTCAGCAAACCACTGCTCGTTTCTTCGCCGAGAAGCCTGATGGCTTTGACGAGCACATCGAAACCTTTCTCTCGCCTTGGCATTCCGAGAAAACCAGCGACAAGCGGCCGTCCTTGGGGTTTAATCGTGGGCAAACATTCCGCGCAGGGAACTGGAAATGGCAGAACCTGACAGTTTCCACCCATCATCCGCGAGATGCGTTCGGCCAGCTCTTCGGTTTCTGCGGCGAAGTGATAATTGCTGATTCCCATGTATTTGCGCAGACCTTCCGCAAGCTTGAGCCAGCGCCCCGGATCTTGCAGCAAGTAGCATATACCGGTGTCCGCTCGGCAACTCCAACATCGCCACAACAACGCGAAGGCATTGCGTGAGCTGCCATTCACGGCGAACCAAATGACCGGAGTGTTTCCGCCGTTTTCCAAAACATGACTAAATGATCGATTGGCACGGATGGTCCGTAAAATGACGGAACTGACAAAACGAAGTCGGTTGAGGAGTCCGCTAGCAGGCGCAGGCGGAATCCTCACATAGGGATGCATGTTAGAGTGGGGAAAAACCGCTCGCACTCGTAGCTCATCAATGCCGCTGTTCACGTTCGCCCAAACTTCGCAGGTCGGATCTGCATCCAAAGCTGCCCGTGCCAAAGTCATCGAATGGCCATCCGGCTGCATCAGGCAGTGGTCAAGAATGACCAATCGAGCGCTTGAGTGCTTGTTGTGCATTACGTTGATTTTGAAGTCGGATGATGAAATCGACTTTCACCGGAACTTGCTAGTTCCTGTGCCAAACGCGCTTGGACATGCTCGCCTATTTCCTTCGGATGAACCGTCCCGTCCCATCCAGCTCTGCGCGGATCGAGAATTGGTAACAGGTAACCATGAACGAGCCGCTGAACCACGCGGACAAGGGGCTTCGCGAGATGATTGCTTTGTTGCAATTCCGCAAGGACATGACCCGGCTGCCAGTGTAGCAAGCCCAGTGCGTCATCCGGCACTACCGATTTTCTCCACTCGCGCTGAGTCCAATGATGCGTATCCGCCTCGCTCCAATTGGCGCGGTTTTCTGGGTCTGCCATCATCAATGCACGAAGCCGAGATCGTCGATCCAGTTGCCGGGGATCACGATGTGGGTAATGGCGGATCGGCAGCCTCTGTTTGGCGACTAAACCCGCGTTGAACGGAAACGAAGCAAACGACGGCCATTTCATTCCTTCCCTATAACGACAGAGCCGAGGTTCAGCATAAATACTAGGTTGATACCACTGTCGGCGCTCTGAGATGGATCGCGCTCGATCATCCATGTTCTCTCGACCCGCTTCCCAGTTCGCCACCTCAGACTCCCGCAGTACAAAATTGTAGTATTGGTGATAGGCCAAGGTTTCATGTTTTTCCATCCGCTCATGCACAAACTCTTGCGGCGATATGTGGTGGAACTCGTCCGCGTCAACCCGCAGAAACCAGTCGCCAGTTTTCATCCGTTCGCGCGCTTGATTGAATATCCACCCTCTGACAATCGTGTCGTTAAAATAAACCGTTTCGTTGCGCAGCGGTCGCACACGAGCGTCCTGCGACGCAAAGTCGCAAACAATCTCCCAAGTCTCATCCACGCTTCCGGTATCATATATGTAGATGTGATCCGCCCATTTCAGCATCGCTGAGAGAGATTCTGCGATGATGTCGCCTTCATCACGAACCGGCAGCATGGCATGAAACGCAGGCATGAAGCTAAATAGAAAAGAAGAACAACGAAATCGGCGAAAAGCGCGAAATATACATATGAGCTAGCTACAACTAGCGTCATTAGGTGAGCAGGCTGTTGAGATCGCGATACTCATTCTTATTTCGTAAGTTTCGACCGTTTCGATGTTACAAAATCTGCCTTCAGCAAGATCTACTAACTAAACGAACGGACCCTAAGCCACGCCAATTTGACCGGGTAACCGATCAAATACCGCACTCGCACCTGAGTGAACTGCCACGAAAACGAGCGGCAGTATAACCCAAAACCGTTCACAAAATCACCTGCCGCAAGGCACTCGAAACTCACACTGCGTGCCATCGCAGTGATGATTCTTAAACGCCGTCCTCGGAAACCAGCGCCTCCGGGATATTTTTGAGAACGCTCTTGATCGATGACAAAATCGACACCCGCAACCTGCGCCCGCATGTCACGGCTAGCTGAAACTTCCAGATAACTTTGTTGAAAGACGGGCGGACGCGTGATGCGGACAAATCCATTTTCACTGCCAAGCCGCAGCCAAAGATCCACATCCTCAGCGTTGATGTTGCGGGCATAAAATCCGCCGACTTTTTCAAAAACATCACGCCGAACCGCCACTGATGGAGTCCCACCCACCGGCGGCGTGTAACCGTCACAAGCATCTAACATACTAAGGTAAGGAATATATTCCATTTCACCAACATGCGGATTCTCCTGCCCTTCCGCGATTCCCGTTCCGGCCACCACTGCCGGGCGGTCAAAGTCGCAGATTGCCTTCGAGTAATACCCAAGCGTG
The DNA here is from genome assembly GCA_041740475.1 of Akkermansiaceae bacterium. GTDB lineage: Bacteria > Verrucomicrobiota > Verrucomicrobiia > Verrucomicrobiales > Akkermansiaceae > Luteolibacter. Next base: position 11,676 of record JBGSLX010000414.1, read on the forward strand.
CTCGGGAACCAAATATCGTCGCTATCGAGAAACGCGAGGTATTCCCCCCGCGCATGACTGGCAGCCAGATTGCGGGCGGCTCCCGGCCCGGCGTTTGCCTGCCGGAATGCCCTAACTTTTTCTCCCAAGGATTCCAAATACTCCATCGTTCCGTCACGCGATCCATCATCGGCAATTACGATTTCATAATCGTGAAAATCCTGCGCCCAGACCGATTCCAACGCTCGACGAAGCATGACCACCCGATTGTAAGTAGGGATGATGACAGAAAATAACATCTTTGAGATTATTGATACTCAAATGCCCATGGCTGAGAGTGCCGCTTCAAGATCGCTGAGCGAAATTTTAAATGGCGTAACTACCTTAAACTGGTTCATGCCCACATACGCAGGATCATCGCCAAAATCGATGATTGCCGCATATGGGTGACCACAAAGTCGTGCTAGCCTGAAGTAAAGGGCGTTTACGTAGTCGCCACGGAAGCATTCAATAATCGGCGTTCCAGACTCACAAAAGACAATATTGGCCAAGCCAGCTCCATGGGCGGCAACCACCGCACGCGCAGATGCGAGGGTCGCGACTTGCTCCTGAAAACTTAGCTCTTCGAGAAAGACTGTCTCAAATCCGCGTCTTTCGAGAAAAGTTCTTACTTCATCTTCATTGAGCACCTTGCGAGTTTGCGCCTTTGCCCGAGATATATAGATCAATCGCTGTTTCTTGATGTTTCTACTTCCCACGAGCTTTTCTCGCAAGTGGCGAACCGTCCACGCCGACACACCTTCCAAGCCACCCGGCACCAGCGGCAAAATGACAGAATCAGCGGCGAATTGCGCTCTCGGCAACGCAGGCATTAAACTCGCATCCGGGATTCCTAACATTGCCAACGATTCGCGCTGAAAATCACCTGCAACGTGGAGATAATATACATCCGGCGAAATACCGGCCTGTCGCACCATTTCGAAGCGTGGTAATATATCAAATAGCCAATGATAGTAATTGTTGCTGAAGCGGCTGGAGATGATCGCAACTTTTTTCCGAACTCTATTCACCCGTCCATACCAAGGACTGCGCATCGCCGGATGGGCATCGAAATTACCGCCCGGCTGCATCAGAACTTCACTTAACAATTGATCGGCCTTCGTGATGAGCAACCCGTCCAAGCCGATGAAGCGGCAGCCTTCAAAAGTGGCGACTTGATCCGCGATCTGCTCCGGCACTTGATCACAAAACGCACCTTCGCTCCCGGGCGAATACCATTCCGGAGGTGAAAAAGTGACGGATTCCGCCGGATGGCTCACGACCAAGCTCTTCAAACCATGTTTTTCTGGCTCAGCGATGACGCTGGAGAGAGAAACGTGCCCCTTGGCCGGACCCCAGCATGCGGACGATGGGGCCGTCGCTCTCAGCGTGCGGATCACAAAATCGCGATTCATTTTGTGTGTTTGGGCGTGGTGGTTGATAGCCGCCACCACTGGGCCAGATGCTCGGCATTTTGGTAGCCTAGCAGTCGAGCCATTTGGACGAATCGTGGCGGCGCAGCAGGTCCTTCCATGCGGAAAAGCCCTGCTTTCATCCGCGCGCGAGCGTATTGACCTGCCTCTGGAATGGAGACTTGGGCCAAGGTACGAGCGAGTTCAAAACACGCCTGACCCGCGATTTCGAGGTGCTTTTGTTCACATTTCCCAGTCGCTTTCAGCCAATCGAGAAACGCATCGATCAACTCGGTTTTCTGGTGAACCACCCGCCGTGGATCTTTGCGGCAGACTGTTTCCTCGGACCAAATACGGTAGCCCGCGCACGGCCCATCGACGTAGCAGAAGCGCAAGCCGCGCATGATCGCCCGCATGGTCAATTCGTTGTCTTGGCAACACGGCAACTCACTTTTCCATCCTCCGATGCTGCGCAGAGCCCCAGTCCTCCACAATGCCGCACCAGTTTGGCAGAGTTCCCAGCGCAGCCATTGTTCGATCTCGCTGCTACTGGGAGTCGGCTGTGTGGAAACTTCCTTTCCACAGCGTTCTTCGCGGATCACCAATCCCGAGTATATGACATCGACCTCATCGCTGCTGGCCGCGAGTTGGCTCGCAATTTTTCCCGGCTGCAAAAAATCATCGGCATCGAGAAACTGCACCCATTCACCACTCGCTGTCACCAAGCCGTGATTGCGCGCAGCATTGCCATTTCGCCAGTCGCCAGTGAATATACTAACCGCCTCACCGAACGACTCCGCAACCTCGCGACTTTCATCCGAGCAAGAATCAAGCACCACCAGAATCTCTAGATTGAACCCGTCTTGGCGAAGGACACTCTGGATCGCCTCTCCCAGCCAACTGTCGGAATTGTGGCAAGGGATCACCACTGAAACTTTGTGCGGAAAGGAAACGTCACTCATCACTCATGCGTCTCGTTTCAAGGCTTCCAAGGTGATGGCCGAGATCATTTTCCAATCCCACTCCTGAGCACGCGCAAAGTTGATTTTGCCCGCTTCGGCGGTATCGCGCTTGAGGGATTCGGTCATCGCATCCGCTAAGGATTCGGCTGAAAGTGGGTCGAACCAATCGGCTCCACCCTCGGGCACTATTTCTAGCAAGCTGGGCACCTTGGGAATCACCACCGCCTTGCCAAATGACATCGCCAGCACCAGCGATCCACTTGTTAGAATCTTCCTGAACGGGAAAACCACCACATCGGCCGCGAGAAAAAATTGCTGCATCTCATTGTCACCGACTCTCCCGGGAAAGTGATGGACCCGCAGCATTTTCGCGCAGCGCTCTGACAAAAGCTGTGCTTGCTCAGGATCACGCGTTTTCCCAGCGATCACCAGATGGCAGTGATCTGGCAAACTAGCGAATGCATCAAGCAAATCAAACACGCCCTTGTATGGCTCGACCCTCCCGAGAAACAAAAAAACCTTCGCCCGCTCCGTCAATCCCAGCCTCACTCGCGCGAGTGCTTCCCCCATATCATCGGGATAAACGCCGATGTAATGCCCGTGCGGAATGATATGAAGTTTCGACTGCGGGATTCCAAATGCTTGCGACGCGGACTCGCCCGCCGCTTGAGAATGAATAAAACAAACATCCGCCAAACGGGCGAATTGCACGGTGAACCATTGCTCGATTCTCGGATGGGCACCCTCGTGGTTGGCGAGATTGTGAATGGTCCAAGCAATGCGGGCACCTCGACATTTCAACACCGCCACTTCCGCCAGAAATCGCGTGGCACGCAACACCGATTGAAACGCACTCTTGCGCAGCAGATATGGATGCAACCAGTGAAAATGGAGTACATCCGCCTTCCATTCACGGAGCGCGACACCAAAAAAATTGCCTCCTCCGCCACCCGGCCACACCTCGTGACCCAGCTCGCGCTGAGCCTCCATCAACAGCCGTTGATACGGATTTTCCTCATAGTAAGGAAGGTGGATGATGCGCATGACTGAAAAGATGCGAAGATATTACCTCAGCCTCACTGATGATTCACCACGGGCTGAGCAAGCCGGGCGATTCCCTCGCTGAAAAGTAGCTTCATTGATGACCAGAGCGGCTTCGTGAATGAACCAACTTTTGACGCAGGTTTCTCCAACAGAATTTAATCGATTGTCTGGTAGAGAATGGGAAATCACTCGAAGGACACAGTGTCAAACTCACTTTCTGACCCGTTCTCATTCTATTCAAGGACCGTATGATAGTTGGATACAGGTGATAGTAATTGAGGATTTTTTTCCGTGCCTCATCAATGGCTGGTAGTAAATGTGTGTAAAGATCGTCCTCCATAATCTGCTCTATACGGTTGATGATGGTTCTCGTATCACACCGATCAATGCTTACAATCGATCTAGCTTCAAAGTAATCTGACACGTTTGGAGCCCCCACGTAGATAGGCAGCGACCAACCCAGAAATGAATCACTCAATTTCTCTGTCCAGTAATGTGGCCAACAACCATTTTCCAAAGTCAAATGGTAGCGATAACGTGACACGGCATCCCATTTAGAATCTGTAGGTCGGACACCTCTACCATAATGGTCCAGTTTGTCTTTGAAGTGAGTTTTAAGCGCTTCCAGAAGCAACAGTCTCCTTTTTTGCCCTTCGGTCCCGGACTTGGTGGATGTCACAGCCGAGATCCATCCTGTTTTCTCTGGAGGTGAGCAGGATCGGAGAAACGCTGCTGACTTTTCCAAATGCCAAACCTGACCAAACTGTTCAAAGAAAACACATGGATGGTCATAAGAATTATCCGGCCCGAGGATTGCCGCGAACTGGTTAGTATAGCTAAGCGGAAGCGTAATGATATCTGGCGGTTCCCGCAGTACTAGCAGAGTTCGTTCGACCGGACATTCGACGGTCATTTTGTCAGGAAGCCCCTGATTGCTTTGCCATACGACCCATGCGTCATAAGGGTTTCCGTCTGGCACATAATGAAATTCGGCATCACCCCATTGGTGTATCGCTCCATCAGCCAAGGCATCAAAGTGTATTCGATAGCTGCTGTAGTCCGCAGTAGTGATGAGAATCCGCATGAAGCAATTGGAGCGCGGATTTTATTCCGCATATAAATCAACTTATCTAACAATTAACTTCGACAAATCAAAGACACCCTCAGCCAAGAACCGATCCCTGACGCAGCCGATATAGTGCCGTGCAACACAGCCAGTATGGCGGGATTTTCCCGATGAAACCTCGTAACTCGGCGGCAAAAGGCCTCCGCGATTTTTTTGGGAGGCCGAGAGCGCAAGCAGTGTCTGCTCAACCCGCCACTGGACTTCTTTCGCTTGTAGCGCCGGATGGCTCAAGAACGACTCCATCAGATTGAGATCAGAGACAGTCTCCCGATTGAGTAAGCAAAGCCCGGAATTCACTTTAGGCCAAAGCTCGATGCCAAAATCTTGCCGCGCCTGTGCTAGGGCGATTGGCGATGGCTCTTGGAAATCCTCGTTAAACCAACAAGCGTCATTTAGCGCATCATCGCACCAACCGAGAATTTCGTCGGGACGGCAAAAAAACAGGACATCGGGATCTAACAGTATAAATTTATCAACATCCGCCAGTTGAGGAATATCAAAGCATTTCAGCCCGTGAGGCATGCGATTCCGATACGCGGCACATAATGGAAAAGAAGCCAGTTTGGCCGTCATCAGCTCATCACTCTGTGACCGACGCCACACGCTCATTTCAGGAAACAGACGGAGAAATACCCCGAGTTCCGCATCACCTAGCGAGCCGTCCTCATGCAGCACAATCGGCCAGCGACGTTCCGTAACATGGTGTAAACTAGCCAACATCCACAGCGCCATGCGCCAATCATGACGGCTCGCAAGCACGTGAATTGGCACCGAAGACTGCGGCCAAGAGACGTCGATTTTCCAATCGACGATTCGTTTCTGCAATAGGTCCTCAGCCAGCCAATGACGGAATCCCAGACTCATTCGCCGCCTCAGAAGATATACAATCCTGCCCGGAGATATCATGAATGAGCCATCGGTTGAGCCAGCCTGCGGCAGTAGAGTTCCTCATGTTGATCGAGGAAACGCTGATATAAGCAGTCAGTTTTTCGGTTGGCCAAATTTTCGAGGAAACTCAGGCGCAACTCTGGTTCGGTGAAAAACCTACGAGTCGCAGCAACCAGCGCCGACGCGTCTTCGGCTGGAATTCGCAAACCATATTCTGGCGTTACCACTTCCGGGACACCGCCAACTGCCGCTGCGATCACAGGCGTTCCACAGGCAAATGCTTCTAACGAAACCATTGATGAAGTATCGGCTCGGCTGGGATGCCAGACGACATCCGCCGCCGCGTAACAATCTCGCAAAACCGCGTCATCATCCACATGGCGGGGCGGCAAACCCGGGAATTGGGCCAAAGTTTCCCGCAGCTCGGGACTGTCTCCGGCGATGCCGAGCGGTATGAGAAACAGAGAAAAATCTTTCAGCTCCCGCAGCGCCGCGATCGCCAGATCCAGACCTTTTCGAGTGTCCCGAGGATTGCCAGAGACGGATAGCAGCACAGCACGCGCATCTTGCGGCACCCCGAGCCGGGATCGCGCCTGCGCCTGATCCACAGTGTAGAATCTTTCTGGATCGACGGCATTCGCGATGGTGTTTGCCGGAAAATCGCGAAACAAACGACTCTCCAAACATCGATCCCGAATCCAGTCGGAGACGCCGATCAAATCGATCTGCACTCTGCTTAAAAACCATCGTTTAAGTCGCACATTGAGCGCCGATCCATCGCGGTGCAGCCACTCCAAATGCCAATTCCCAATCTGTGGGCAATTCCCACAAGCATCGCGGAAACGCTCGCAACCGTAGCTGTAGAGGCAGTTTCCAGTGAATGGAGCCATGCTGTGGATCGTCCAGACGAGCGGTGCTTGCTGCGCCAACCATGAAAAATCACGCCAGTTGAAGTTTCCAAGGTCGTGCAGGTGGATGAGGTCGAAAGCAGGCTGTTTCGCCAAAAATGCTTGGCGCGGCATCGGGCTTTGTAAGCACAACTCATTGATTCCCATGCGGTGAATCACCTTTTTGCCAAACTCACTTTCTTTCTTGGTCGAAACATCGGGAAGTTCCCGCACAAACTCCGCCGATGAGGATTTGCGAGTCACCCAAAATTCCACGTCATGCCCGCGCTGCCGCAACCCCTTGGCCAAATTCCACGCCACCTGCGCAGAACCGCCTTTGGTGTCGGATGGATTGAGGAGCAAAATGCGCATGCGAAATAGTTCAGGGCCGCTTCTTCAGGTTGGAGAATCATGAACAACGAAAACGGCGAAAATCTCGAAAATTGAAGAAATTCAAATATGAAATCAGCCGCCAAATCCACACCAGCTCATCATTTTCCGCGTATTCCGTGTATTCCGTGGTCAGCCAATTTT
>JBGSLX010000415.1:0-4072 GCA_041740475.1 Akkermansiaceae bacterium
GGCGAGTTCGGTGGCATCGGAAACCACCGCGAACCAGGCGCAGGGGATGTTGTTTGCGCGGAGGAAATTCTTTTCGCGCTCGCGGTTCTGGCAAGTGGCCACCGCGGCCGGGGACGGATGCATCGGCACGCGTTGCGCCACGGCTTCGAGGGTGGAGCGGGGGATGTTTTCAAACTCCACCGTGGCCACCGTCGCAACGTCGCAGAAGTGATCCAGGGCCTTGGGATCATCGAATGGCAGGTCGATCACCTCGTCGGCCAATTCCACCGCCGGAGCCTCCAGCCCGCCAGTCCAGACGGCGACGCGCACGCCCATTCGCCGGGCGGCCATCGCCAACATGCGACCGAGTTGTCCGCCGCCGATCACGCCGAGCACACACTGCGGCGCATGAATGGGAATGGGTGCTTCTGACATGAAAATCAATCGAGCTCAGGAAGCTCCGCCGCGATCACGCTGGCGGATTGTTTTGCGCGAAAAGCGGCGAGTTTTTCCGCCATCTCGGGAGATTCGTTGGCGAGCATCGCCACGGCAAAAAGCGCCGCATTCACCGCGCCGGCCTTGCCAATCGCAAAGGTGGCGGTCGGGATTCCGGCGGGCATTTGCACGATGGAAAGCAGCGAATCCATCCCTTTGAGCGACTTCGATTCCACCGGCACCCCAAGCACCGGTAAGTCGCTGATGGCGGCGGTCATGCCCGGCAAATGGGCCGCTCCGCCCGCACCGGCGATGATGCATTTCAATCCACGACTGCGAGCCGCTGTGGCGTAGCTGAAAAGTTTGTCGGGCGTGCGATGCGCACTCACGACCTCCGCTTCCCAGCTCACGCCGAAATCACGTAAAATGCGTGCAGCGTGCTCCATCGTCGGCCAATCCGACGTGCTGCCCATGATGATGCCGACCTGCGGTGCTTCATGCATTTAGAAACTTGTGCATAACCCAGCCGCGCACGTCAACCAGTGGCCTAGGAGAATCTAAGAAAAAACGGAGCGCGAAATTTATTCCGCATCTTCAAACCCAGCATTTTTAGACGCATCACTCACACGTTTCTCCCAGCCTTCCGACCACCACAAGTACCCGAGCACCACAAAGTAACCGGCGAATTCCGCGACCTTTGCCCAGTATTGAATTTTCCCATCGGAACCATGGCAGCCGCAGGAAATATCGAGTTGATGGAACCACGCCCAGCCGATGCAAAAGGCGAAGATGCAGACCAAGCCTGCGAGCGTGAGAATCGCTCCCTTGCGCAAAACGCCGAGCATCAGGCAAAGACCGGCAGCGATTTCCAGCCATGGCACGGTGTAGGCCGCGATGACGTCCAATGGCGGACTCACCAGTTTGTAGTTCGAAATATCAAAAACGAAGCGGTCGAGACCCGAGGCGAAAATTTTGTAGCCCCCGCTGAAAACAAACCAACAGCCGAGCAAAACCCGCGCGATCAAAGCGCTGATATCGATGGGGTGGTTGCGGATCATCGGCATGAGATTTTTCGTTTCGTCGGAACAGCTTCACCCGCTCCCCCACCCTGCCAAGGACTATTTCGCTAATTTCGAATCCCAGATCAGAACGCGCTGCCGATGGCGAAATGCAGTGTCCCGGCTGGCTCGCCACGGTCGCGGGTGAGGTTGTGACCATATTCCAAGCGGATCGGCCCGATGGGCAAATCCAGTCTCAGGCCAAGACCAACAGCCATCTCCACATCCGTCGATGCCGCGTCTTCATGAAATCTTGAGAGCCCACCGGCATCGAAAAATCCCAGCACTTTGAACGGCCCACCAAAGTTGCGGATCAGCTCCAAGTTGGTATTCCACATGAACTCGCCACCGGTGGCGTATCCATTCAGCGATGGGCCGAGCTCGCGTTCCGGGAAACTCCGCACACTGCGAGCACCGCCATTGAACAGCCGCAGATCGATCGGCAAGTCGCCGCCGTTACCGGAAGGAACGAGCACGGTACAGTCAGTGCCGAGCCCCAAATCGTAATGACGGCCCAAGCCATGAAACCAGCCACCGGACAAGCCAGTCATCACATAGGAGCTGGAATCATCTCCGACGGCTGCACCGATTTGCAGCGGGTTCGACAAATGCCAGCCGCTCTTTGGCAGCACCGCGTTGTCACGATAATCCAGCGTTTGGGTGATGCGCAGACGCGGGTGGCCATAGACCGTTTCACCGAGCGCTGAGCTTGGCAGGCCGTCGGAACTCAAATTGACAATCGACGTGCCGAGCAAGACTTCGAGCGTGTAGTGGTCGCTGAATTGATAGTTCATCCAGCCTTCGATCCCGCTTTCTGAAGCATCATAACCATCGCGATTGAAAAACATCGCATACGCGCGGGCTGTCGCGGAAACGTCAGTTCCGCCGAGCCATGGATCGGTCACTCGCACCTCGCCCAACACACCACGGCTATTGACCTCGATCCCAGAAGTCAGCCCCCAGAGTTTCCCATACAAGTTGCGATCCGCGTAGGTCGCCCGCGCGATGAATCCGAGATAACTGCCGAATCCGGCGGACAAACTCACCTCGCGAGCGCGGGTTTCTTGGAGATACAAAGTGGCATCAACCAAGCGATTTCCCACCACCTGCGTCTCCACCCGTGCGGACTGAAAAGCGCCGGTGCCAAGGAATTCGCGCAGCCTGCGGTTCATCGTGCTTTCATCATACCAATCGCCTTCCATGCCGCTCATCCGCGCGCGAATCCGCCGCTCGTCCGTGAGTTGATTTCCGACGATGTGAAGCCGATTCAGCCGCACGCGCGTGCCGAGATCGACGCTGAATTCCGGAATGAAATAGCCGCCGCTAAAACTGCGCTCCATCCGGATCGTCGCGTTCGGATAACCACGGCTCACCGCCAGCTCCTCTGCCGCGCTGCGCATGGCATTGAGGTTCGCAGTGGTCGCCGTGCGGCCCATGAAAGGCCTGGCCGCGCCGCCAGTTAGCTTCACACCGCGGCCATCAATGCTTCGGACGACCGACTCACCGATGCGATGGAGCACGCCTGTTTGCACGCCGATGACGAGGTTCACCTGACCGGAGTCCGTTGTGTCGCGAGAGGTGATTTCCGCCTCGGCGGTCCAGAATCCTCGTGCATTGAGCTCCTTCTGGATATTGGCGAGTCCCGCTGCCACGTCTTCTTCTCGAAATGGCGGCGCTCCCAGACCGAAAGATCGCTCTCTCTCCGCCGGCGCTGAGTAAATTCGCGCCAAGCGGCGGGCGGTTTGGCGGTCGATGCCTTCCACTGTCACACTGCCCAGAGACATGCGCTGCCCCTCGCTGACGATCAGGGTGATTTCACTCGCGCTTTCGATCCGCCAATCGACTCGCGCTTGGGCGTGTCCATCGTTCTGCAACTTGCGCCGGAGCATAAATGCCGCGTCATCCGCAAGCGGCGGGATCGCAGGAGAAGACCGGACGATTTCTAAGCGAGCACCCATCAAGTCCAGTAACTGAGCCTCGCTTCTGCGCTCCAGCCCGGTGATGCGCACACGCGTTTCCGCGCTCGCCAGCAGACACGCGAGCCACCAGATGGCGATGATTCGGGCGGCTTTCATCAGTGAAACGTCAGACGCCAGATCGCCAAAAAGCGCGAGTCCCCATCCTCGCCGATGCCTGCGGAAAGAAACCAGCGGTCCGTGAGCGAGAGCATCGCGGTGGAGTAGGCGTAGTTCGAATACGGATCGGCCTCGGCTAGCGCAAAGTCCACGCGGTCGAGTAAGCCGAGCAGCGGTCTCAATTGACGACCTACCCGAAACCGCCCACGGCGCAGTTCTTCGGCGAAGAGCTGGAGCGCACGCGACGCCGCAGCTTGGGGATTTTCCAAGCCCTTGGTGGTCGCACCCGTCGCGAGCAACGTGATGATTTCATTCGGCGGCAGCGGCGGCGAAGAAGTCAGCACAATCTGTGGATCCGACATGCGGCCGTGGACATATCCGTTCACGCGATACGGCCTGGGATTGGAAGTGCCGCGAATTTCCAGAACTGGGTCAAATCCAGTCTCAGGCGTGAATCGCAGCGTGCCACGGCGGACCGTCAGCGTGCTAAATGGCAAAGCCGCGCGCAGATCGGTGATTTCCACG
>JBGSLX010000416.1:0-9193 GCA_041740475.1 Akkermansiaceae bacterium
GTGTTCTCGATCACAAACTCGCCGATACCGCGTTCCATTCGAACAACGGTCTGTTGCTCCCGCGCCAAGCGTAGGAGCGCCGATATATCTGCAGCTTGTAAGTAGCCATTGCGATCGGCCATGATGGTCTGCCAGTACCGAATTTGAAGCAGAGGTAGATCGGCTTCGTCATCTATCAAATCTTGCCGCAATTTCTCTGGAAATAGCCGGTCCACGGTCTCCAGAGTTTCTTTGGTCACTGACGCAATAATGCTCGAAGCTTGAATCGAAGACGCGATGTGATGGATGAAGAAAATAAGGGTCGCTATCCCGCCGATTGCCAGCACAACGCTGATGGCCACCGACAAGCTAGGAACAAACTCGCCCTCGTCACCGCCGCGTATGGTGCGCAACACAATGATGCAGTAGGTGAATATTCCGGCGAAAATTCCCAGCACCACCTGTGTGACACGGTCACTCATGAAATTCCGCAGCACGCGCGAGGTGTATTGACTCGATGCCAATGTCAGCGCCACCAAGGTCATGGAAAATGTGACGCCCACTACCGTCGTCATAGAACCGGCGATGGTGGCTAGCATCCCGCGAGCGCCCGCCGCGCCAGCCCCGAAAAGGCGCGGCCAGTCGTCCATCCAGTCCCGGCTCCCAGAGGAATCTACCTCAATCAAACCCACTGCTAGCACAATGCTGAACATAACGATCAACGTCGGCAGAAACCAAAAGCTAGCACTCAGATTGCTCCAGTGATGTTTGAGTTGATTCATGATTTAATCATTCATGTTTGTGCGTGGGTGAGTCGGCGAAATTCCTACTCTGCCCTCCATCTTCTCACCTAATCTTGATCCACGGCTAGCTAACAGGAGAAATATATACCCAGCCGCTGCGGCGATGAGCGATGCGGCAAGCACTCCGACCTTGGCTTCCTCGATCAACAGGGTGTCGGAAAAGGCCAAGCCGGTGATAAACAAACTCACCGTGAAACCTACGCCTCCGATAAGTCCCGCGCCGATGATGTGCCGCCACGCCACGCCGCCGGGCAGTTCTGCCCAACCCAGCCGTACCGCGAGCCACGCAAAGCTGGTCACACCTAACACTTTTCCGACCAACAGGCCCAGCATCACTCCCAATGTCACCACGCTGGTGAACGCCTGCCGGATAAACTCTGCGGAAAGCGCCACACCAGCATTGACCAGTGCGAAAAGCGGCAGCACCAGATAACTCGTCCACGGATGAACCATGCGCTCCAACCGTTCCAGCGGAGATTCCGTTTGGCGGGCCAATTCCTGAATGCGCCCGATCATGACCTCGCTCCGCTCCGCATCTTCCGGGTCCAGCGAGTCGCGCACATCTGGCATGGTCGCCCGCACCGCCTCAACGAATGTACCCTTGCGCCCCGCCGACATTACTGGAGTAATCGCCCCGAGAATTACTCCAGCGATGGTGGCGTGAACGCCCGATTTGAGCATCGCCACCCAGAAAATGATGGCCGGCAACACATACGCAAAGGTTGATCGAAACCCCAGCCAACGCATCACCAGCATCAGCCCCAGAATCACAATTGCCAGCCCCATCGCGGGCAGGGAAAAATGCGCGGTGTAATAAATCGCAATCACCAAGATCGAGCCAACATCATCGACAATCGCGAAGGTGAGCAGGAAAATCCGCAGTCGCGAAGGCACCCGCCTGCCAAGCAATGCGAGGATAGCGACCGCGAAAGCGATATCCGTCGCCATCGGAATTCCCCAGCCCGCAGCGCCATTGCCACCGTAGTTCAAGGCCAGATAAAGTCCCGCCGGTACAATCATGCCGCCCATTGCCGCCACCACGGGCAGGACCGCCTTGCGAGTGTCGGATAGGTCGCCAAAGACCCACTCGCGTTTGATCTCCAGTGCCACCACGAAAAAGAAAATCGCCATCAGCCCGTCGTTGATCCAGTGCTGCAGATTCATCGCGACTGAGAAGGTGCCGATTCGCACGGAAATGGGCATGTCGTGGAGGGCAAAATACGACTGACTCCACGGTGAATTTGCCCACACCAGAGCGACGACTGCGCAAACGAGCAGCAACGCGCCGCTGATCGTTTCACTATAGATAAATCTCTCGGCAGGTAGCAGCACCTGACGGTTCAGGTGCGAGCCTTCGGCGCGGATCTCTCGCATCCCGCGGGTGCGTCCGGGACCGTGAGTTCTAGTTATATCAGGTTCCGTCATAACGCGATTTCCGGCAAACTTGGCCACGATTTGTCTGCGCTTCAAACTGGCTGATAGAGCAAACTGGCGGGCGATTAGAAAGAATCGTGAGTAAACAAATGTCTTTTCAGAACTGGCTTGTGCGCATCCGGATTAGCCAACGGTTTTGGTTTCCAGAGTCACTCAGACATAAGGATTTACTATTTGAGAGAGATGCGATTCTCCACCTTGGTAACACCAGAAATACCATTCGCGATGGTTTCCGCCGCTTGCTTCTGATCGTCGCTTCGAACAAATCCACTGAGTTGAATTCTCCCTTTAAACGAAGCTACCTGCACGTCAGGAAACTTGAAGGATGGTGAACTCTCGAACGCAATCTTGACCTGTTCTGCAAGCTGTTCATCAGTTTGCTCCTCGGTACCAGTCCGATTGACGGATTCGGTTTTGCAACCAGACAGTCCGATGCTTCCGCTGAGCATCCCTGCGGTGGATAACGCCAAGATCAGGTGTGGTGATGTTTTCATAAGATCCGATATTTTTGTGATATTTCATTCAAAGGGAATGCTCCGTGTCGGCCGGCTCCACTTCCCAGTATCCTGGAATCTGGTAATGTCGGTGCAGTCCAGTTTCATAATCCCTAGTGATGAGCGCCTCATCAGTGTATTCCGGCGACTGCTTGATCGCTTCGCGGGTAAGATTAATGAACACTTTCGATTCCTCCCAACTGACGCGCTCAATCCAATGGGGGGAAACTAGTACCTTTTTCCCCGGCCACCAATTCCGCGTGTTCACGATAAGGTAGCGAATCGACCAAGTTTCATCATCGATGATGAAGTCCTCAACGTGTCCAATCTCTCCGTCCAATGCTTGGATATTGTAATCACTCACCGCGTCCGTGCTTCGTAGATTGGGATCCCAGCCTTTGTTATCATTCGATGTTTCTGTCCATTGTACTCGGTCAAGCATCGGGTAAGGAAACGCACCCCAGATATTGGGGCCATTCCAATACGTCGGGTAACCATAATATCCGAAGTAAGATTGCTCGAATTGGCGGGACACAGGGGTGTCCGTACTCAGAGATGGGCTGTCCTCGATCTGCTTTTTTGACAAATCCACAGCGATGTGCTCTTCATCTTTGATTGCGGCGACTAGCGCATACGGGGAAATCAGCACCTGCCGTCCCATAAGCCAGCCTCCTGTGTTTGCGACCAGATAGCGAATGGTCCAGTGGCGGTCATCAAAGTAGAATTCTTTAACTTCCCCAAACTCGCCGTCGAGGCTGTCCAGCTTGTAGCCTTTTAGGTTTTTGACTTTGTTCAACATGATCGCAATTTTGATTTGTGGTTCATTTTCCGCCCACTGTTAGAATGGCAGCGATCTGAAAGGAGGTTTTAAGAATGTACTGAGGCGGGCGCTTTCGCTATAGGGTGAACTCCTACCAAACCCAATGCTCTCAAAGAGGCTGCTCCAGAAATGTTTGAAATGATTAAGGTGCGACTTCAGACGGGTGCTTTGGGCAGGAGATTTTCACCTTCTCGTATCGGTTGAGCTTGGCGTGCCTGCTCATCCAAAACGGCTGCCTCACTCTGCAAACCGCCCTCTGCTAAGGTGGACACATCGTCAGCTTCGTCAGTCGGACGACTGGTATGAATCGGTTGCTCCACCTTACGATTGGGCATGATGATTGGCAGACCCTGAGGAAAAACCACCTCACGAACTTCATCGGGCATCGAGATCGAATGTTGCTGATAGGCGCGTTTCACCAACCGGATCACCGATGAGCGCACTTTGAAAAAACTGTGTGTACGACCGTTAATCCAAAAATACACACGCAGGTTGACGGTGGATTTTCCCAAACTATCGACTAACACCAAAGGCTCGGGTTCGCTCAACACTGCCGGATGTTCCGTCAGAACTCGGAGCGCGATATCCTGAGCTTCATGGATGGCATCGTCGTATCCAATGCCGATGTCGAACTGGTCGCGTCGGTTGGAATTGGTCGAGAAGTTGCGGAGATTTCTCTTGTAAACGCTGGCGTTGGGTATCTGCACGAGATTGCCATCCAGAGACATCAGAATGGTCGTACGCACGTTCAACTGCTGCACATAACCAGTCACGCCAGAGACCTCAACTAAGTCACCCGTCTCAAACGGTCGCTGCATGCTTAGAAAAATACTGGCCAGAAAATTCTCGGTGATGTCCCGAAAAGCAATGCCCACCGCAAGACCGACCAGACCAGTCCCCCCTACCACAGTCAGCGCCAGTTGTGTTAGGCCTGAGACGCGGAGAACAATATAAGTGCCTATCAAAATGACCAATGCACCGATGGCACCAGAGACTACGTTGCGCAAAAGCCGCGCCTAGATCCGGTGACGAATGATCGAATGCGATTTCCGTGCTACCAGAAGTCCCGCCATCACTGATAGACCAAGAATCAATAGCCCGAGAAATACCAATGGCAAAGAGCGCCAAAGATCGCGCCATAATGTCATCAGTCCTTTCCACGCTGGCCCCATGTCCCAGATCGAAGGTTTGGCCACTTCCATACGATTGGCCACTGCTACGACATCCTGAGTGTTGCGTGCCAAATCGCCCGCCCATTTTTTGAGTTCGTCGGACTCTACGTCACCAATCAGGAAGACAACTCCTGCCTCCACCCGGACTTCCGGTTCTGTAAACCAATCCGTTGCATTGAGAACGCTTTGGAGGCGCTCACGGATTTCTTCATCACGTGCGATTGGTATGACGTCCACCTTTGCAGCAGCCAGCGAAAGGTCTTCTTTTGCAGGGACCGAAGATGGAGAAGCATCCGGGCTTCTTGGAGTTTCTTGCGCTGAAGCAATTGCAATAAGGATGCTATAGACCAGAGCGATCAATGAAGCCATCAGAGGGAAAAACGTCACAGCAGCGGAATCATAATTTTTATCTCATTGTATAAAATATTTCCCGACGGCGGTCTTAATGATTTTATATCAGCTTAAGTTTCTCTCTTTGGAAACTATGTAAGTTTAGCATCGTGCTGGTAATTGATCGCCTTCGATCTCGTTAGTGGATTATTCTACCTAGAAATTGGACAAGTCGCGACCACCTCAGCATGTAAAATGGCTGCGTGATGATCGCAACGAGTATTGCTTTGTAGTTAAGATTGGATTTTCACGCAATGCTTTCAGGCACCACGGCGGAATCCTCCCGTAAAATACATGACGATCGCGATCACTAAGAGTAGTCCTAGCAAACTCCCTCCGATCATGGGTCCGCCAAAAAAGAAGCCGCCACCACCAAAAAGGAGCATTAGCACAACGAGTAATATAATAATATTCATGACGACGCAAACTGACACATTACGATGACACTATCTATGGGGTTAAACCCTAGCACAGATCAGCTTTCCACAGATCGTTTCTCAAGAAGGGCAACACGTGCGAGTCGCTCCAAGTCCTCGTCGGTGGCAGTAGGCAGGAAATGTTTCATGTAAAGTTCCTCATGCAATATGCCTACGATGGCCACCAGAGGAGCTGCAATCAGCACGCCTAATACTCCAAAAGCTGCTACTGATAACAACATGGAGAAGATCACAGCCAATGGATGCAGCTTCATACTGCGAGACATGATAAGCGGCAGGATCACATTTCCCTCAAGTGCCTGAACCGCGCCATAGGCGAGTAAAACCCACACGGGCGTCATACCACCCGCGCTAGCCGCGAGCAGCAGCGCAGGGACTAGGGTAAGCAAAGGCCCCAAGAAAGGAATCGCCGAGAGCAGGAATGCCACAAGACCCAGCATAATCGCATCCGCGAATCCAAAGATGGGCCACATCAACAGGAAAAAGAGTGTTCCGATCGTCAGCATGCTAATTAGCACGGAGCTTGCCCAGCGCGGCACGAATCTAGCGATACGCACCATAATCGCCAATGTCCTCATATGATGTTGCTCCGGCACGACGGAAAACAAGGCACCAAATATGGGCCTTGGATTCATCAGAGTGAAGGTGACTCCTACAAATACAGTCGCTATGATGAACAGCATTTCCGTGGTTTGGTGAGCCACTCCCGTGAATTCACCGAAAACACCCTGAATCAAACTGCTGAGTGTAGCACGTAATGCCCCCTCTCCATTTCCCTGACCGGACGATGATTCGTCTCCCTTGGTCGGTTTAGCGCGAGGCGACACAATGCGTTTTGGAGACTTCTCCGTCTCACCTATCTCTGGGGTTTCTCTAGCGATCTCCGCTCCCACTTCTTCCTGCATCTTTTCTTCAGAGATTACGTTTTTCTGCTCCATCTTGATCAGTGGCCTCAGAAGTCGCTCCCAGTAGTTAGGCAACTTATCAGACAATGTGGCCGCCGCTTGTGACACAGGCACGACAGTCGCCCACACTGCGAGAGCACCGAGAGTCAATAATCCTGCTAGAATGAGGCCAGTCGCACGTTTTCTGCCTCCTGCCCAGCTTCGCAAACGAGCCACGATTGGATTCACTGCCAGTGTGATCAAAACAATTAGAAAAAATGACAGAAGTATTGGTGATAATAAGGAATAACATTCAATTAAGGCATATAAAGTTGCCGCAAGTATTACATAGACAGCCACTGGCTGTTTCCGTTTTCTTGGGGGTTGACTGACAGGTTGCGCAGGGTTGGTTTGCATACTTGGTATCTGTTCGCGTCGCGAAGTCAGAAACCTCATAGTTAGACATTTTTTACAATGGCTCGTTATGGGGTCTTTTCCTACCATTTGTGTGAATCAAAAACGAAACCGAAAACCATGAAGATCATCAGTTTGACATGAGGGAATGAAGTAGGGAAACAACCTATTGAGGAAGACGAGTCGGTGCTTTAACTCATATACATGTTATCGGGTGAATTTCAGACCTCTCCAACCGTAAACCATCTGAATGGTCAGCGAGAATCCCAACTGATCGAAGAATCCTATTACCGATTTAAGTCTGACATATTCGTCCACGAATCTTGTATCCGACACCCCATTCTGGAGGAGAGGTTCCTTTAGCATATGACCTTTCCTTTACGGGTGAAATCGATCAAAGAGGCATTCGGGCGCGGTTATAATGCCTTACGTCGTTGGTCACCACGTTTGGCAAAGTTCTTTGGACTGATTCGTGAACGCCGACGCCCTTTGCGAGCCATTTTCATGGTAGTCGCTCACAGCCTAGGATTTGTCTTATCCATACAGGCGGTAATGCAGACCCGGACTGAACAAGGAGCGGTCGCTTGGGCCTTTGCTTTAAATACCATCCCGGTAGTGGCCGTTCCCGCGTGGTTCGTTTTCGGGAGCAACAAAGTGGAGGACTACCAGAGCGCGATGCGCGTAGGGATGGTAGAGGTCAGACCACTCGCCGAAAAATTGATCAAGAATCTGGAACAGAATGAAGCGAATGCGGAAGGGACCGGGTCTGATGAACATGCAGACGCCATGAGTGATCATCGAGAACTGCTGAAGCGGCTTGAAACCATTGGCTCGCTTCCGCTGATGGTGGGCAATTCGGCCACATTGCTCGTGGATGGAAAGGCGACTTACGATGCCATCTTAGACGCCATTTCTAAAGCGGAACATTATATCCTCGTGCAGTTTTATATCTTCCGGGGAGACGGGGCTGGCAAAAGCATCCGCGACGCGCTGGTGGCGAAAGCGCGAGAAGGCGTCAAAGTCTATCTCCTACTCGACAACGTAGGCTCCATGCATCTATCCAAAGAGTTCATCGAATCCATGGTGCGAGAGGGCGTGAAGGTGAAATATGTCATGAATGCTTCAGGTAAATCCAACCGCTTTCAACTGAACTTCCGCAACCACCGGAAGATTGTGATCGTGGACGGAAAACGCGGTTTCCTCGGTGGTCTGAATGTGGGCGACGAGTATCTCGGGAAAGACCCGGTTCTCACTCCTTGGAGGGACACTCACATGGAATGGCAAGGACCGATCGTGAAGTGTCTTCAGGTTCCATTCGCAGAAGATTGGCGATGGGCGACGGGAGAGCTGCTAGATCAGCTCGACTGGGTCATTCGTCCCGAGGATGTCACGGGAGAGGTAGATGCTCTCTGTCTGGCCACCGGTCCTGCCGATCCCTTCGAGACTTGCTCGATGGGGTTTCTCACCCTGATTCAAGGTGCCCGTCATCGCATCTGGCTCGCCACGCCCTACTTTGTACCGGATGACAAAATCGTTACCGCGTTGAAAATGGCAGCGTTGCGAGGAGTGGATGTGCAGGTAATCCTACCAGACCTCACTGACAGCGATCTCGTTTACCTGTCTTCATTCTCCTACCTCAAGGAACTTGAAGACACGGGCGTAAAATTCTTTCGCTATCAAAATGGGTTCATGCACCAAAAAGTCATGCTTATTGATGATACAATCTCGGCCATCGGCTCAGCGAATCTGGACAACCGCTCGTTTCGCCTGAATTTTGAGGTCATAGGAATCGTTTCAGACTTTAAGTTCAATGATGAGGTTCGCCGAATGCTCGAAGTTGACTTTGCCAATTCGAAACCTACCGGCTCGACTGACCTAACGGATCAATCTTTCTGGTTTCGACTGCGTGTCAGGCTCGCCCGGATGCTAGCGCCGATCCAGTAATCGGGTAAAAGCCACGCCTTAATCTTCCACTATTACATTTTGTTGGCAGCAGTTTGATCGTTTTTTGAGGGATTCACCCCATAGCAAAGTGTGCTAATCGCTATTTATTTCTAAGGCATGGATACAGACCATTCTATTCTGTTTTCTGCTTCATCCCTTAAATACAAAAATTGTGTATCATCATATTAAATCCTTAATGTATGTCGTGCGAGTCGGCGTGCCCGATCCGAAATTCGGAAACATGCTACTCGAACAGTTCGGCGGCGCTAATGGCGAACTCGCTGCGGCCATGCAATATTCCATCCAAGGTCTTAATTGCGATGACCCTGCGATGAAAGACATGCTAATGGACATCGGAACCGAGGAGCTGAGTCATCTGGAAGTCGTCGGCACCCTTGCACGCATGCACTTGAAGCCGATGA
>JBGSLX010000417.1:0-5701 GCA_041740475.1 Akkermansiaceae bacterium
TCATGTTGGCGATTACTTTACGGTTTTCCGCACAGAGGCGGTGGTATTTGTTGTTCACAGTCAGTTTGTTGTAAAACCAGACTGAACAAATCCCCGCCTCTGCCAATCTAACGATTATTCGCTAACAATCTGAAACCGCCCTCAATCAACCCAACAGGTGAATGACATGGTGAACTACATTCACAAAACGGACCCCTACAAAAACCACATCGTTCTTCACACCTTTCCACCCGAGCAAGAAATGAGGTATCGTCCGCTGCTAGGTGACAAATCCTTGCTCACAGGAATTTCGATGCAAAAGGGTTGGAAGCATTCACAGAAGTTTACACTGCAATGGATCCAAGAATCTGCCGCTGCGGGACGTCCGTGGGTAGTCGCGCATGACGAACAAAGCCCCGCGAGCCTAGGTGTACCTATCGATCCCGGATATAATGGACACACTGGCACCGTTTCTGAGAAAGCACCGAAAGGTCCTGCGGGCGAAGGCTACATCGCCGCAGATGCATACGACTTGCACGATATCCGCAAAGCACTGCTGTGGGGCCACTTTCTAGCAGGTGGCGCTGGCGTTGAGTATTATTTTGGCTATGACATTCCAGAAAATGACATTCACTGTGAAGACTTCCGTTCTCGAGACAAAAGCTGGGACTATTGCCGCATCGCCCTCGAATTTTTCTATGATCATTCCATTCCCTTCTGGGAAATGAAGAGTGCCAATGCGCTTGTCGGCAACTTGAAGGATAACAACTCCAAGTATTGCTTTGCGAAAGAGGGCGAGGTTTATCTGGTGTTTCTCCCGGAAGGCGGTGAAGCAGAAATTGATCTCATCGGGACTTCGGGAAAATTTAGCGTCAAGTGGTTCAATCCGCGTGAAGGCGGTGAGCTACAAACCAATGGAAATGCCACTCTCGTGGGTGGCAATAAGGGAGTTCTCAAGGCACCGACTGCCGATGATTGGCTCGCTGTCATTATGAAAGATTGAGCCGTCATGTTCTGTAGCCGGAATTTCTTATGCACTATTTCAAACTCAACTCGCGATTTCTCGTCCTTTTTTTGCCACTAGTCATATTTTCGGCGGTATCTGCACTAGGCGCTGATCCCGAGTCGAAGAATGCGAGCACCCCAGAAATACCACTCAAGTTTGCTGCGGTTTTCTCCGATCACATGGTGATTCAGCGGGAGAAACCTGTGCCAGTCTGGGGTTGGACTCAGGTTGGAGAAGCCGTCACCGTTGAGTTTGCAGGGCAAACGAAATCCGCGAAAGCAGACGACAGCGGCAAATGGCTGGTCAATCTCGATCCCATTCCTGCGTCAGCGGAAGGTCGTGAACTCACTGTTCGCTCTGGCACCAATCACGACGGAGTTAAAATCACCGATGTTCTTGTCGGTGATGTTTGGCTCGGCTCGGGGCAGTCCAACATGGCTTTTCAAATGAAAAGCGTCGCAAACTCTACGCGGGAAATCGCAGCCGCAGATCACCCGGTCATCCGCTTTTTCAGGGTCGATGAGCAATTTTCTCAACAACCAAGCCAAGACGTGACCGGTCAATGGAAACCAGTCTCGTCTGCAACCGTGGCGGATTGTTCGGCAGTGGCTTTTTACTTCGCCAGAGCCTTACACCAGAAGCATGGCGTGCCGATTGGCTTGCTCATCAGCTCCGTCGGTGGAACACGGATAGAGACATGGATGCAAACCAAAACACTTGAAAAACTCGGACTGGCAGAGCAACTGATCGCTCAATGGAAAAGTGTTTCCGCTGCTGAGTTTGATCAAATCGCGACGACTTATCGCGCTTATCAGCATCAACGCTATCATGGGCACCCTCAAGCCGTCGCGGCGGCGAAAAAAGCAGGAACACCGATCCCGCCCGAACCCGTGCAGCCGAAGCCGCGTTGCCACGATTGCCCCGGAGCCTTGCACAATGGTATGATTGTCCCGTTGCAGCCGTTCGCGATTCGCGGGGTGATTTGGTATCAAGGCGAAGGGAATGCTGGAAATCCCGGAGGTTATGAAAAAATGCAGCCCGCACTGATCGCCGACTGGCGCGAAGTTTGGGGAGCTGAACTGCCATTCCTATTCGTGCAGCTAGCACCGCACAATAGTGTTCCCCCAGCGTTCCGTGAGGCGCAGCAAAGCATTTGGCAAAACACTCCCCACACTGCGATGACCGTCACTACCGATGTGGGAGACGCCACGAACATCCATCCCATCCGCAAACAGCCAGTCGGAGAACGTCTCGCTCTGGCTGCACGCGCTCTCAGCTACGGCGAGCAAGTGGAGTATTCAGGCCCAGTTTTCCGCGAAGCAAACTTCGAAAATGGCCGCGCAGTAATCTCTTTTGACCATCTAGGCGATGGACTTATGGCCAAGGGCGATGTGCTGAAAGGCTTCACGATGGCGGCTGCGGATGGAAATTTCATTAATGCACAAGCCACGATTCAGGGAGCTAATGTAATCGTGACCTCACAGCAGATCCAAAAACCGAACGCCGTCCGCTATGCATGGGCCAAGGTGCCGGATGCAAATCTATATAATCTTAATGGTCTGCCTGCCGTTCCATTTCGCAGCGACCTGCCGATAAAATCAGATCGACCGAAATAGAAACAAACAGCCCCGATCTAACCCATGAAAATCCACACACTAATAAGTATATTATTTGCCGGAGGGCTCCCGCTGATCGCCGCGCAACCTGATGGCAGCGGTACCATCAAAGTATCAGGCGAGCTGAAACAGTGGCACAAGGTCACGCTCACACTCGACGGACCTTATGCTCACGAGCTGGACAAAGAGCCGAATCCATTCACCGACAATAATCTAACTGTAATATTCACACATGAATCGGGTGTGCCGACATATACGGTGCCCGGTTACTTTGCCGCAGATGGTGAAGCAGGTGAAAGTTCCGCTGAATCAGGCACCAAATGGCGCGCACATTTATCGCCAGACAAAGCGGGCACGTGGACATACGCGGTGTCGTTCACACGCGGAAAAAACGCAGCAATCGACGGCGGTGGCGCAGCGGTGAAGCCGTTCAACGGTCTAAACGGAAGTTTCAAAATTACTGAAACCGACAAAATAGGCTGCGACTTCCGTGCTCACGGCCGCTTGCAATACGTTGGAAAGCATCACCTCCAGTTTGCCGGTTCTAAACAGTATTTTCTTAAAGCTGGCCCTGATTCACCGGAAAATTTCCTCGGTTATGGCGACTTTGATGGGACGCAAAGCGCCAAGAAAGGTCGCAAGCCGAAAACATGGAATGATCATGTGCAAGACTGGCGCGATGGCGACCCAACATGGAAAGACGGCAAAGGCAAAGGCATGATCGGCGCCCTGAATTACCTTGCCGGTAAAGGATGCAATGCCTTTTCATTCATAACCTATAATGCTGGAGGCGATGGTGATGACGTGTGGCCCTTCATTGAGCACAACGCCAAGTTTCACTACGATTGCTCGAAGCTCGATCAGTGGGGCATGGTGTTTGATCACGCCACAAACCGCGGTCTCTATTGTCATTTCAAACTCCAAGAAACGGAAAACGACGATAACCGTAGTGGAGACAAGAAAAAGGAGGAAACGATTGAGACATCACTCGACGGTGGCAAACTCGGTCCCGAACGGAAGCTGTATCTGCGCGAAATGATCTCCCGTTTCGGCCATCTGCTCGCGCTCAACTGGAATCTCGGCGAGGAAAACACCCAGACCACCGAGGAACAACAAGCGATGATCGACTACATTGCCAAAACGGACGCCTATCAGCACCTTCGCGTGCTGCACACCTATCCCGGCCAGCAAAATAAGCTCTATCCGCCATTGCTTGGAGACAAATCCAAGCTCACCGGTTTGTCGTTGCAACAGAAATGGGACCGGACCCACAGCGAGACGCTCAAATGGGTCAAGCAGAGCGCGGAAGCCAAGAAGCCATGGGTCGTGGCTTTTGATGAACAAGGCCCAGCCAGCCACGGTGTCCCGGCGGACCCAGGCTACGACGGTCGCGATGGAGTCGCGGAAGAAAAGAACCCCGAGGGCAAAGAATCTGAGGGATATGTGAAGGCGGATGCCTACACCATGCATGACATTCGCAAGGGCACGCTCTGGGGCAATCTCATGGCTGGCGGAGCGGGAGTGGAATACTATTTCGGCTACAAACAGCCGGAAAATGACGTAGGTGGAGAAGACTACCGCAGCCGTGACAAATCATGGGACTTCTGCCGCATCGCGCTCGATTTCTTTCGGGACAACCAAATTCCCTTCCACGAAATGACCAATGCCAACGAGCTGATCGGGAACACCAAAGACGACAACTCGAAGTTCTGCCTCGCCAAATCGGGCGAAATCTACCTCGTTTACCTGCCCAATGGCGGTGAAACAGAAATCGACCTTTCGGGCGTCATCGGCGAATTCCAACTTTCGTGGTTCAATCCTCGCGAAGGCGGATCACTGGATCGCAGTGGAAAAGTTCTGAAAGGCGGCTCCAAATCGAAGATTGATGCACCAGACGCGCAAGATTGGCTCGGTTTGCTGAACCAAAAATAAATTGACCCATGAAATCCACTCTTCAACTCGCCCTCATTGCTTCCAGCCTATTTGGTTTTTCCATTTCAGCATCGGCTGAAAAACCAGAATCCATCGTTCTCCTCGACCCATCCTTGTCGCATTGGGATGCCTTCATCGGCACTCCGCACAAGACCGTGAAGGGACTGCCCGAAGGAACGGAGATGAGCGAGGATGGCATGAAAGGCAAACCACTCGGTCTCAACAATGACCCCAAAAAAGTCTTCAGCACTTACCAAGAGGAAGGAACCACGGTCCTCAAGGTCAGTGGTGAAATTTACGGCGGGCTCACCACCAAGAAGGAATTCTCAAACTATCACTTCGAAACTGATTTCAAGTGGGGTAGCAAAAAGTGGGAGCCTCGCTTGGATAAAAAGCTCGATTCAGGAATCCTATACCACTGCCACGGCGAGCATGGAAAATTCTGGAACGTCTGGAAAGCCAGCTTGGAATATCAGGTGCAGGAAGGCGACATGGGCGACTATTTCGGCCTCAGCGGGGTGGACGTGAAGGCGCGCGTTTTGAAAGAGGACGGCAAAGGAGCAATCCACGATCCAGAGCAACCTTGGCAAAACGACCCCGGCTACATTGGAGCCAGACCTGAGGTCGAAGAGCCACACGGCGAGTGGAACAAGCTGGAGGTTTACGTGATCGGAGACTCCGCCATCCACGTGGTGAATGGCCAGATGGTGCTCTCCATCGCGGATGCACGCACGAAAAATGGTGACCCGCTCACCGCCGGCGAGATCCAACTGCAATCCGAAGCTGCCGAATGTTATTACCGCAACATGAAGGTCACGCCCATCACGACGTTTCCGAAGGATCTCGCTGAAAAAGCAGGCCTTGCGGTCACTGGCGGAATCGATGCCAAGCCTGAAGCCACCATGGATTCCACCCAGAAAGTATCGCCTCTCTCAGGGGAACTGAATCTCCTCGATCCTGAATTATCGCGCTGGGAAGTCTTCATGGGCGTGGCTCACACCTCGGTTCCAGGCCTGCCAGAAGGGACCCCGCAATCCGAAGACGTCACCAATGGCACGCCGATGGGCCTCAACAACGACCCCAAGAATGTCTTCAGCACAAAAACTGAAAACGGCGAAACGATCCTCCACATCACTGGCGAAATTTACGGCGCGCTCAGCACCAAGGA